>WFOC01000012.1 GCA_015488295.1 Gammaproteobacteria bacterium | reverse complement strand
GGGCAAAAAATCGGTATGCGTCCAACTGACATCGACGGAATAGTTGCCATTTACTATCGACATCAGAGGGTGACTCAGTTAGATTTAAGACAAACTAATGTGTAACCCATGTCCCCGAACAAAGTGTTACCTATGTCTCCGGTCTGTACACCCCACCCGACATAACACAGAATAATTGAAACGCCCTCGACAGGATTACCTTGTTCGTCCACCACCTTCCCTTCGTAAAGCTTTGGTTCAGATGATGTACAGCCTGCCACAGTGAGCAGCGCGTATATTAAAACGACCCTCATAAAGTTTATGTATCGATACATTTTGTCTTTTAACGGCTAAGGTTTTGCATAGAGCAGAACGAGGTATCAAAACTGTGGGCTGTTCCCTGTTGTTTTGGCACAGAATTTTGAACGTTCTCTTATAATCGTTAGCTGTTTTTATATACAACACTTCTATGAGCTACTTTCACGACCATAATAACAAGCTCTGTTTCCTGGATTTCATAAATAATGCGATACACGCCTTGTCTTACACGATAACGCTCCTGCCCTGAAAGCTTGATACAGCCTTCTGCCCTCGGGTCAGAGCAAAGAGTTTCTATGCATTTTAAAATGCGTTTTATATCTTTCTTTGGAATGTTCCGAAGGTCTTTTGCTACAGATTTCTTAAATACAAGGCTATATCTTGCCATGTGATTTTAAATCCTCTAGCAACTCCTCATAACTCAATGTTGGCTCATTAACTCTTTGTGAAAATGCTTTTAAATCTTCCTGGTCTTCGCTCAGGGCAACACGAACAGCCTCATTAACCACCTCGGATACAGATTGGTTGGTAGTCGCAGCTTTAATCCTAAGCGCCTGATGAATCTCTGCTTCAAAGTAAACAGTCGATCTTTTTGATAATTCGCTCATATAACTATACCTCGCTCACACGAAGGATAACGCTACAACGTTGTAGCGTCAAGACGCTTTTTTAGCTGGCGATTAGAAAAACAGGGACAGACCATGGTTTTCCTGTTTTTACTAAAAGTAACCGTGGTCTGACCCCTGTTTATTTTGGACCCCTGTTTATTTAGCAGTCATAACGGTCTTTAATGTGCTGGTGATAATAACCACCTACAGAACCGGCCAATACAAATGACTTAAAAATATTCTCTGGAACACCACAATAAGTATAGTAAGGGTCGCTGTCTTCAAAATCTATATACATTTTATTACATGATGCATCATAGCCGATTTTTTGTATAGCGCTTGATCTAACATTTACCCACTCAATCATGTTTATCTCCTTAACTTCTAACGTTTAGAAAAGCAGGGCCAGGGAGCAATTGTTGCTAATATAAGAAACAACTGTGTTCTGACCCCGTTTTTAACCCCGTTTTTAAGGTAACAAGTCATTTTCTCTTCTGCAGGAAAAAAGTTCCCTTTTATAATCAATGCTAGATATGACAGATTTGAGCAGCAATTTCATTCTTTTTTCAAGAGAACTATTTTCTGAATAATCTGCAGATGCAATAAAGTGCACCCTTCCTACCTCTAGTAATGATTTACAACCTTTTAAACCGGTAGATGAACCTGGTTTATATACAGCAATTGAGTGACCACCACTTTGTTTTGTTACTGTCATACTTGGAACATCTGTAAGCCCATCACCAATGTAGATAATATTTGAAAACGGTATAGGTCTCTCATGCTCAGGCATATGCTTATTAATGCTTTCAACTAATTTTTGTTTCCCTTTATTGATTCTAAATAAAAATTGAGTCTTCGTTGTATCTGTAATTAATTGTTTTGGAAAAACAGCAACACCATGATGATTAAAGTGGTATTCTGACGCAAAGATATTTTTAAAGAATTTCCTGATAGACACACCTTCTAAAATTTCTTTCATACCAGCAGAAATAATATAATGTTCTACCTTGGTTTTATTATTGCTTTGATTTTTCACAAACATATTAATGCGATCAAACCATGTTTCAACACCAGAAAAATACTTTATTTCAGATGCCAGTGCGGCCAATTCTTTTCGCCCAAGATGCACCTTTTTTTCTTCAGCTTTTTCAATTAAAAGACGCATATAAGCAAGCATAGCCTCAGACTCAGAAGACTTAGTTTCTTTATTTACCAGTTTCCAAAATTCTTTAGCAGGAACCCCTAGCTCTGGAAGCACCGTGTACTCCTGCATTGGTTGCGGTGACAAAGTCCCATCGAAGTCATATACTATCGCTATACAGTTTTGCGCGAACCTTCTCTTATCAGTCATACTCTTTTCCTTCTTCTTGAGCCTAACAGCATAGTTAGATTGCATTAGTGCATCTATGCATTATTGTTAATCCTAAATATCCAGTTTCTAGATGTATATATTCAAAAAATCAAAAAACAGAAGTATCTTTAATTCAACTTCCGATAAAAAAACGAAGCAGGCGGCAATGTCCACAGGTTAACCGGCCCGAACATAAGATCGGGCCAGCTTATTTTTTTCTGTTTGTTCTGTTTTGTTGTAACAGCTTTTTCTGAGCCGGTTTTACGCTCTGTCGTTACCCGCATTTTGAGTCACCACAGCTGAGGCATGTCATGCAGCCGTCCATGCTGATTACGGCTTTGGTGTTGCATTTACTGCATAACTGCGAGTTTGGCGGGAAGTCGCTGGTTTCGTTTGCGGTGGTTTTTTCTGTGCTGGTGCTTGCACCTTCATTGCAGTGAATGGCTTCGTATTCTCTTCTTTTGGCTTCAAGCATTTCTTTCTGGTAATCGTCCATACCATTGTCCTTGATCATGCCGATCATTTTCATGTGGCATTCGATGGCATCACCGATTTCGCAGACCAGTGATGGTTTGTACTTGCCGCCTTTCTTGAAGTAACCACCGCGCGGATCAAATACGCTGCGTAATTCGTCAACCAGGAATGTTGCGTCGCCGCCTTTTCTGAATACCGCAGATATGATGCGTGTCAACGCAACGATCCACTGGAAGTGATCCATGTTTTTTGAATTGATGAAGATCTCGTAAGGCCGGCGCAGTTCGTGTTCTGTGCCCTGATTCAACAACACATCGTTGATGGTGATGTACAGCGCGTGTTCGGATTGCGGGGTTTTTATCTTGTAGGTCGAACCGAGCAACATATCCGGGCGCTCAAGTTTTTCGTGCATCTGGATAATTTCCGCACGCTTTTCATCTTTGGCTTTTTCCGGAGCTGTATTTTCAACTTCGGCGGCTTCAGCATCGTTGTTTACTACTTCAAAACCAACAATTTTATTTTTTATTTCGATAGTCATTTTCTTCACCTGATAATTTTTTATTATTCCGTTTCTGCACTTCCACCCCTCCTGGAAGTGCAATCCCGCTCTGTCTAGAACTTGCCGTAATAACCCTCTTTCAATGCATCATATAAATTTGCTGCGGTATGTTTCTCGCCATCGTAGTCGATCTCGTCGTTGCCTTTAGCTTCGATAACGGTGCCGTCTTCCAGTGAAAAACGGTAGGTGGTGTTTTCCAGATCAGACTCTTTCACCAGTACCCCCTGAAACACTTCCGGATTAAAGCGGAAAGTGGTGCAGCCTTTCAGATTTTTTTTGTAGGCGTACAGATAAATATTCTTGAAATCCTCGTAAGGATAATCGGTCGGGATGTTGGCGGTTTTTGAAATCGATGAATCGATCCATTTTTGCGCAGCGGCCTGAATATCAACATGCTGTTTTGGTGTGACATCATCAGCACTGATGAAATAGTCCGGCAGTTTTTCGCCCGCTTCTTCTGAATAAGGTTTGGCATTTTTGTTGATCATCTCGCGGTAAGCCAGCAGTTCGAACGACCAGACATCGACGTTCTCCTTGCTCTTTTTGCCTTCACGAATAATGTTGCGCGAATAATGATGCGCAAAACTCGGTTCGATGCCGTTGCTGGCGTTGTTGCCAACGGACAGCGCAATGGTGCCGGTGGGTGCGATAGAGCTGTGATGCGTAAAACGCGCACCAACTTTTTCCAGCTCGGCAACCAGCTCCGGATTCACCTCGGCAATCTTCTGCATATAGCGGCTGTAACGCGCGTGCAATACTTTACCCTTGATCGTTGCGCCCACCTGCCAGCCGTCTTTTTTCATCTCGGGGCGGCGGCTTAACATCTCGGAGGTCACTTCAAAATCCTGCTCAAGAATCGGCGCAGCGCCTTTTTCTTTGGCCAGATCAAGCGCCGCTTCCCAGCCGGCCAGCGCCAGTTCACGGGTGACTTTCTCGGTAAATTCCAGTGACTCATCCGAACCGTAACGTACACCCATCATGGTCAGCGCTGAACCCAGACCCAGGTAGCCCATGCCATGACGGCGCTTGCTTTCGATCTCATCACGCTGCTGTTGCAGCGGCAGGCCGTTGATTTCGACCACGTTGTCCAGCATGCGGGTAAACACTTTCACCACTTCGCGGTAAGTGTCCCAGTCGAAGCTGGCGTTTTCGGTGAACGGCTCTTTCACCAGATGCGTTAAGTTAATGGAACCCAGCAGACAGGCACCGTATGCGGGCAGGCCCTGCTCGCCACAGTTATGCGCATGCAAACCGTTGCCATCAAAAGTATTGATGCCGGGCACCTGCACATCATAAACATCTTCTACGCCGGCTTTGCTTACAGAAATCACTCTTGCAGTAAAACGTTCACGATTAAGTGCACGTTTGTACAAAGCCAGGCAGCGTTCCAGTTTGTTTTGTTTGTCGCTGTCAGCAAAGCCGATCAAATCGGAATAGCGACGCAGATTTTCACCGCTGATAACCAACTCGTGCTGCGCGGCGGTATTGTACTCAGCCTTGCCGCCCTTGCCATCTGGCAACAGGCTGGTTCCTGCCGCACGACGGTTTCGATAAATAACCGATGCGATACCAAGTCGCAGTAACATTCTTTGCGTTGCCTGCAGGCAACTTTCGTCGGATTGTGCCAGACGCACCGACACACCTTTCAATTGACTGCCCTGCACCGAGCCATCCGCATCGAACAGGCCGCGAAGAAAGCCTTTATAAAAATCACTGGATGTCTGTTCTATTTCAGCGGTCACTGTTTTGTTGCCCGATGACATGCCAAGATCAAAGGCGACATCGCGAATGGCGGCGGTCGACAATCTGTATTCATTGCGACCGGCAATTTCTGACCAGCCTTTAAAATCGGCACGATGTGGTAGCTGCTCTGCTGCGCTCAATGCCTGCTGCATGACTGCGGCAACACCTGTCGAACAGGTGGCCGTTGTGCCGTTGACCACTGCCGGTGCTTTCCACACCGAAAGCACGGCTTCGTCTTTTTTCAGCGTGCCGTCGCCCAGTAAAAGCCCCATCAGGTATCCTTCATCTTTACCGTATTTTCCGGGCCATTCTGCATTCGCACGATGGTCATTGAGCAACACGCGATCACCCGCCTGAAGTTTGCCGGCTTCGCACCATTGTGTGTCTGTGCTGTAACGGGTAAAACGCGAGACACGTCGCACACGGTGATCGGCGGTTAATTTCAGACTATAACCTTCGGCGGTTTGAAGCTGGACGATTTCTTTTGTCGCAGTTTTGAAAAAGCCTTTCTGGCCACTGGCATGGTCGATGCCATCGACCCGTGCACTGAAGGCATTGCCGACAAGGTCTAAAACCTGGCGTGGTCCTGTGGATGTTTGCACCCAGGTATCAGCGGTAACGCATGGATTGGTGGTGCGGATATTTTCGCAAAACCAGTTGTTGTTCTTCTCGTTGTATTCATCGATGAGAATGAAACCCGGCTCAGCGTATTCATAGGTTGAAGTCATGATGACGTTCCACAGCTTGCCGGCATCGATGGTGCGATAGACGCGGCAGGCGACCTTGCCTTCTTCGTTTTCAATGTAGTTGTCCTTGATCGGCCAGTTGCGCCAGATGACTTTTTCCGGGTCCTGCAGATCGACATTGTGGATTTCGATTTCTTCTTCGGTCAGCGGAAAAGCCAGCGGCCACGGCGCGTCATTTTTTACTGCTTCCATAAATTCGCTGGTGATCAGCAACGACAGGTTGAACTGGCGCAGGCGACCATCTTCACGTTTGGCGCGGATAAAATCCAGCACGTCGGGATGGCCGACATCGAAAGTCGCCATCTGCGCACCACGGCGACCACCGGCAGAAGAAATGGTAAAACAGACCTTGTCATAAATATCCATGAACGACAGCGGGCCGGAGGTGAGAGCACCGGAACCGGAGACGTAGGCATCATTCGGTCGCAGCGTGGAAAATTCATAACCGATGCCAGCGCCGGATTTTAATGTCATGCCGGCTTCATGCACCTTCTGCAAAATGTCGTCCATGGAATCGTGAATTTTTCCTGAAACGGTGCAGTTAATGGTTGAAGTAGCAGGCTTGTATTGCTGCGCACCGGCGTTAGAAATGATACGCCCGGCGGGCACCGCGCCCTGCTTCAGCGCCCAGAGAAACCGTTCGTACCAGTATTCCTGTTTCTCAGGGGTGTCTTCAATTTCTGACAGGGCGCGCGCAACGCGGGTAAAGGTGCCTTCAACACACAGGTCGACAGCTTTACCAAGCGTGTCTTTCAGCTGATATTTTCGTTCCCAGATGTCTTCAGAAGCAGGTTGTAGCGGGATTTCGATACGTTCATCAGTATTGATAACGGGGGGTGTAACTGTCTTCATCAAGCGATCTCCTTTGACTATAACAGCCAATTAACCACGCCGGCCAATTAGCTATATATAGTGTTATTATTATTATCGGGTACTACATATTGTGCATATTAAAAGATCGCGCGCGAGCCAACTTGATCTGGATCAAGAAAATATTTTTTATTGGTTTTTACTGCTGTTCCATTAACTTGATACTGTCATCCTGGCTGAAGCGGTAGCGGAATGGATCTCTGCATGGATGCAGGATATTACAGGAGCCATTACCAAAAGATGTTAAACCCCGCATGATACGACACTTAAAATCCTTCCACTACGCTGCGCTCCGGTCAGGATGACAAAATATCAAATGATTATTTTTGCAAAAAGGCGGAGAACATATTGACTATATTCTCGATAAAAATATTTTGAATACTCGATACGCCGATAATCAAAAGCTGCTCGGGTTTTATCTGCAGGGATTCTGCTAACGCGGCAACTTCAAGCACGCCAGATTCATGACTTGATAATCGCTTGAGTGTTGATGGCAGTCGGCTGGCATCAATACAGATAAACGGCTCACCTGCTTCACCGGATTTTATGGCATCAACAATAATCAGATAGTCATACGGTTTTATATTTTCAATGAATGCCAGCCCTGGACGATCCAGCTTGAACAGGCTCAAACCTTTCTGCCTGAGAAGCCGGATAGATTTATTTTGTGATAACCGGTCGATCATCTGCCAGCCGAGTTCATCCCCTGCGCCGGGTGAGCCAACACCGATAATGGCGGTTCGGGATAAATCCGCGCTGTTAAATTTCATCAATTCGGTTTCATCATCACTTTTTTCAGCGATGCCATCACGAAGCAAATTGAGATCAAGAAAATGGGTTGCACAGGAAATGCAGGGATCATAGTTTCTTATTACTTTTTCAGCGTGTAGCTGTAGATCACTTTTTTTATTATCAAGCCCGAAATTAATCAGCGAGTTTTTCAAGTCCTGCTCGATACGCGCCTGGTTCTGGCTGGTTGGTGGCACAATAACAGCTTTGCTGACACAGCCTTTTTCATCCATATCGTAGCGGTGCCATAAAAAACCACGCGGCGCTTCAGTGCAGCCGTAGCCGGTGCCTGCTCTGACAGAAAATTTCATGCAGCAGTCATCGGTATATTCATACTGGCTCAATAACCGCTCCGCTTCGATCAGCACATAATAAATTTCGATTGCCCGGGCAATAATGCTGTGAAACATGTTTTTTGACGGAAAGCGGGTTTTCAATACCTGCATGACGGTTTTGACTTCATCAGGTAGTTGCGCAGAATTTAAATTAATCCGTGCCAGCGGGCCGACCAGATATGGTTTTCCATCCAGCAAACAATGCAACGCTGTGCTGTGCTCAATATGTTTTTCGTGAAAGTGATTTTCAAATTCGACGATATCTATATCCAGACCATTATCGCTGATCAGACGGCCTTCATTAAAAGGGTATTCATCATCATGATGCAGGGCGACAGAAACAAAGTCCTGTTCATCGTCTGGCAGGTCCAGATTATCCAGCCAGTGAATCAGCTCAACAGCATCCTGTTTTGCCTCTGTGATACGTGACAATAACGCAGCGGCTTTTTTTTGATCCGGCGCTCGGCTGAAACCGGCAAGCCTGACACCAACCGGATGCACCGAGCGGGCACCGAATAAAGCAATCAGCTCATTACCCAGCGCCTGCAGTTTCAAACCACGCCGTACTTCATCTCCATACTGGCCGGACATCTGGATAATGCTGTTAAAGCCCAGAAAATCGGGCGCGGCTAACAGGTGAATATGCAGGCTATGACTTTGCAGCCATTCGCCACAATAAAGCAGGCGGCGCATGGCGCGAATCCAGGGCGAGGTTGTCACCTCAAAGATTGATTCAATCGCATGCGTTGCGCTCATCTGGTAAGCAACCGGGCAGATGCCGCAGATGCGCGCTACCGTATCAAGCACATCGTAATGATTGCGCCCTTCCAGAAATTTTTCAAAATACCTTGGTGGCTCAAAAATGCGTAACTTAAGATCGGTGATCTGCCGATTCTCGATATTCAGCTCGAGCGCGCCTTCACCCTCAACACGGGCCAGCACAGGAACTCGAATTCTGATGGTATCGCTTGCCATTTATTTCTTCTCCCTGCTCAACACACCCTGCCGGTGAAACGCATCAGCACCACTGTTGATAAACAGAAACCGCCTGGCAACTTCCGCATCAACCAGACCCAGCCCCTGCAAGCGGTTTGCCATGGCCTGCGTATTTGCATTTTCGGCCGGGCCATAGCAGCCGTAACAATCCCGCCCGACGCTGGGGCAAAGTGCGCCACAACCTGTGCGTGTCACCGGCCCCATACATGGTTCATTTTTTGTCACCATCGTACAAACCGTTTGTTGACGTTTGCATTCCATGCAGACTTTGTCATGCTCATCAACCGGCATAACACCGAACAGCAGCGCGCGTATGGCCATCAGTATCTGACGCTGATTAACCGGGCAACCCCAGAGTTCAAGATCAACATTGACATGATCTTTTATCGGCGTGCTTTTATCCAGGCTGTCGATAACGTCCGGACTGGCATAAATATCGGCAATCCATTGCTGAGTGTCCGCCATGTTACGCAGCGCCTGTAATCCGCCAGAGGTCGCACAGGCACCGATGCTCATCAAAAGGCCGCTGTTGGCACGAATATTTTTAAGCCGCTCGATATCGTGCAAAGTCGACACACTGCCTTCCACTATCGCAATATCAACTTTTGCGTTTTCATCCAGCGGCCCGGCTTCAGCGAAATGCAGAATATCGACCAGCTCGGCTAACTGTAATAACGGTTCACCCAGATTAAGCAGCGCCAGCTGGCAACCATCACAGGAACTGAACTTGTGTATCGCTACGCTCGGTTTGCTCATGCCTGCGCCTCCGGGAAAGCTCTGAACAAGTCATGAATCGACATCATGTGATTAAAAACCTTTGCTCTCAAACAGCTCACGCACCCTGTCGTAACGAAGCACCGGGCCATCCTTGCAGATGAACTTGTCGCCATACTGGCAATGCCCGCAGTGGCCAATCGCACATTGCATGTTTCTTTCCATCGACAGAAAAAGCTGTGAGGCCGGCACGCGATTATCCAGCATGTGATGACAGACCACGCGCATCATGCCCTCCGGGCCGCACATCATCACAACAACATTGTCCGGATCAAATTCAAGCTGATCAAAAAGCGAGGTGACCGGCCCGACATGCCAGGGCCATAGCGGTTCACCGACATCGGCAGCCAGCAGCACCCGGGTGTCCGGCAGCTCACGCCATTTATCATAACGATCTTTCCAGATGAAATCGGCGCTGTGTTTCACACCCTGAACAATATTCAGCCGGCCATACTGCTCACGTCTTTGTTCAATATAATTAATAACCGAAACGGCCGGCGCACAACCCAGGCCACCGGTAACAATCACCACATCTTTTTGCCTGGACTCAGACATCGGCCAGCCACGACCATAAGGACCACGCAAACCGATGCGGTCACCCGCTTCAAGTTCAGCCATGCCCCGGGTAACGCGGCCAACGACACGAATTGTGTGATCAATGATATGACTGTCAACCGGGTCAGAGACTATCGAAATCGGAATTTCACCAACGCCGTATAAATACAGCATGTTGAACTGGCCGGGTTCGAATTCATAAGCATCCTGAAGCATTTGCTCGGTAAGTTTTAATCGCAGCGTGAACAGCCTGGGCGCTTCCTGAATACGCTCAAGAATAACCGCCTCATGTGGCTGATAAGGATTAACCTGCCGCTCAGACACCACGTCTCCCCTCAAAATTCGCCAGCATTTCAGTCACGTCTATGCCCACCGGGCACCAGCTAATGCAACGTCCGCAACCGACACAACCGGAACGGCCATATTGCTCATGCCAGCTGCTGAATTTATGCGTCAGCCACTGCCGGTAACGCTGACTGGTTTCACTTCGAATGGTAATGCCGTGAATATAACTGTGCCCCTGAGTGAAGCAGGAATCCCACTCGCGATAATGGCCAGATGATTTTCCATCCAGCTCGGGCACATCATTTTCACTGTGACAGAAACAGGTGGGACAAACCGAAGTCCAGTTGCCGCAACTCAGACATTTAGCCGCAATTTCATGCCAGAAATCATTGTTCAATTCATGACGCAGGCGTAACCTGATATCATACTTCGGCAACTGTTTTTTCTGTTTTGATGCGCCAGCCTTTATCGATGCCTGTTCTTCAAGTTGCTGTTCTGTGCAATCCTGCAATGATAAACCGGCGAGCAGTTCTTCGCCCTGAGTGCTCTGCGCTTCAATTAAAAAACCGCTTTCCAGTTCGGTCAGCACAATATCAGCACCATCATCAACAAACGGCCCGTCACCGCTCGAATGACAAAAACAGGTGTCGGCCGGGCGTGCGCAATTCACCGCGATGATCAACAGATTTTTTCGCCGCACCTGATAATACGGATCGACAAACGTCTGTTGCAAAAAATGCTGGTCCTGAATTTTCATAGCGGCAATATCGCAGGCTCGGGCAGCAATAATCGCTATCGGTTTTGAACGGGGTTCCGGGGTTTCAAATGAGAGTTTGCCATCCGCAGACTGCCGGCTTTGCCATAGTTTTTCACGCGCTGAAAACAACAGGGGTTTGATCGCCTGCGCGCCATTCGCCCAGTCGAAAAATTTCAAAGAGACACCGGTTTTTAAACTATAACGACCGGGTGCCTGTGCGTCGTTAACGCCTCGGGGTAGTTGCTTGATGGAATGAAGTTCGTCATAAACAATAGCACCATCACGTACCTGCGGCCCGATGCAGATATATCCCCTGTCCTGCAGCTCACCCAGCAACTGCGCAAGCTGATCCGTCTGAAAAAAGTAATGGCTCGGTTTCATTTATAAACCTTTGGCTATCCGGCTAAAAGCATTAATAGAGCTGCCCTTTAATCACCATCATACAAGCTATCGCAAGCAGGTCAAATATATGGGCGAAAGAAATTCTGATCAAAGTCACTGCTGTCCGAAAAAATAATATACGTAATATTTTCTCGCAGAGAAAAACCTCTTTGCAATTTAGATCAATAAATCGGTGGTCGATTAATTTTCATTAACTGAATAATGGAGGTAGCGATTTCTTCGACTGAAATCTGGCTGCTATCTATGTTATGAATTTTTTCCTGCTCAAACAGCGAACGGATTAAACGGGTTTCTTTCTGACATTGTGCCAGCGAAGAATACTCGCTGTTTTTCCGGCGCATCTCGCGAATCATGCGCAGTCGTTCGGCATTGATTACCAGGCCGAACAATTTATCCCGGTAAGGCTGAAGCGCCTCCGGCAAAAAACCTTTTTCCAGATCAGATTCGGTCAGCGGATAGTTGGCCGCGCACAGACCGAACTGCATGGCAAGGTAAAGACAGGTCGGCGTTTTGCCACTGCGTGAAACACCAATCAGAATCACATCGGCATGTTTGTATTCTCTGGTGCTGGCACCATCATCATTTTTCAGAGCAAAATTGATAGCATCCATGCGCGACATATAAACCACTTCGTTGCTGATGCCGTGCAGCAAACCTTCAGCGCGTGAAGACGGTGTGTGCAATTCTTCTTCCAGCGGTTTGATAAAGGCATCAAAAAAATCAATGATGTGCGCGTGTGTGCTGGCAATGATGCGGCGATGAACATCATCAATCAATGTGCTGAAAACCAGCGGCTGATTTTCCGATGTTTCGGCCACCCGGTTGATAGTGCGCGCCGCCTCTCTGGCTTTTTCTTCCGAGTCAATAAACGGCAGCGAATGGTGCTCGAACTTTATCGCGTTGAACTGCGTCAGCAGCGCATGACCAAGATTCTCGGCGGTGATACCGGTGCGATCAGAAACAAAAAACACCGGACGAACAGCAGCATGATTATTCATCCTGTTTTTCAGGGCTCGATTCAAGTTCGGCCAGGTGCAGCCAGGTATCGACCACAGTGTCGGGATTCAGTGAAATACTGCTGATGCCCTGCTCGAACAACCAGACCGCAAAGTCCGGATAATCAGATGGCCCCTGACCGCAGATGCCGATGTATTTCCCCTGTTGCCGGCAGGCGGTTATCGCCATGGCGAGCAATTTTTTCACCGCCGGGTTTCGCTCATCAAATAAATTCGCGATCAAGCCGGAATCGCGATCCAGCCCCAGCGTGAGCTGCGTCATGTCGTTGGAGCCGATGGAAAAGCCGTCGAAGTATTGCAGAAAGTCTTCTGCCAGCAGCGCGTTGGAAGGAATCTCGCACATCATAATGATGCGCAGATTGTTTTCACCGCGCTTCAGGCCGTTGTCAGCCAGCAGTTGTACCAGCTGTTCAGCTTCTTCCAGCGTACGACAAAACGGCACCATAACTTCAACGTTCGTCAGCCCCATTTCATCACGCACTTTTTTCAGCGCACGGCATTCCAGTTCAAAACATTCACGGAAAGCTTCCGACAGGTAGCGCGAAGTGCCACGAAAACCGATCATCGGATTTTCTTCTTCCGGCTCAAACAGCTCACCACCCAGCAGCCTGGCGTATTCATTCGATTTAAAATCCGACAGCCGCACGATGACCGGATTAGGCGCAAACGCTGCACCTAAAGTCGCGATGCCTTCCACCAGTTTTTCTACATAAAAACTAACCGGGTCGGCATAACCGGCGATGCGTTGTTTTATCTGTTGCTGCAGCTCATTGCTTTGCTGATCAAACTGCAACAGCGCTTTGGGATGCACGCCGATGGTGTTGTTGATAATAAATTCAAGCCGCGCCAGGCCGATACCGGCATTTGGCAGCTGCGAAAAAGCAAAAGCGCGACCGGGGGTGGCAACGTTGAGCATGATTTTTGTTGGCAGCTCCGGCATGGCTCCGGTGTCGGTGCGGATGATCTCAAAATCCAGCCGGCCACGATAAATTTTTCCGGCATCACCTTCGGCACAACTCACTGTTACCTCCTCACCATCGTTAAGCAGCTCGGTGGCATTGCCGCAGCCGACAATCGCGGGGATACCCAGCTCGCGCGCGATAATGGCGGCGTGACAGGTACGGCCACCACGATTGGTAACGATGGCTGCAGCGCGCTTCATGATCGGCTCCCAGTCCGGGTCGGTCATGTCGGTAACCAGCACGTCACCCTCCTTCACCCGCGACATCTCGCTGGGGTCTTTGATCAGACTCACCGGGCCGGCACCGATACGCTGGCCGATAGCGCGACCTTCCAGCAGAACCTCACCCGGTTGTTTCAGTTCGTAACGCTCGATAACCGTCGCGCCGCTGCGACTCTCCACTGTTTCCGGCCGTGCCTGCACAATATAAATCTGGCCATCAATACCGTCCTGCGCCCATTCAATATCCATCGGCCGACCGTAATGCTGCTCGATGGTCACTGCATAACGCGCCAGCTCTTCCACCTGTGCATCGCTCAGACAAAAACGCCGCCGCGCCAATTCCTCAACATCAACGGTAAGCACCGACTGCGCGTGCGCGGGATCATCATCGTAAACCATCTTGATCAGCTTGCTGCCCAGGGTACGGTTTAAAATCGCCGGCCGGTTTTGCGCCAGCCCCGGCTTGTAAACATAAAACTCATCGGGATTCACCGCACCCTGCACCACAGTTTCACCCAGACCATAAGCGGCAGTGATGAACACCACATCACGAAAACCTGATTCGGTGTCGAGGGTAAACATTACACCGCTGGTGCCAACATCACTGCGCACCATGCGCTGAATGCCGGCAGAAAGTGCGACTTTTCCGTGGTCGAAATTCTGGTGCACGCGGTAGGAAATGGCGCGGTCGTTGTACAGCGAGGCGAACACCTGCTTGATGGCAACCAGCACATTGTCCAGGCCGCTGACATTGAGAAAAGTTTCCTGCTGGCCGGCGAACGAGGCATCGGGCAGGTCTTCGGCGGTAGCAGACGAGCGCACCGCCACCGAGATATTTTCATCACCTGCCTGCAAGCGCTGCCAGGCTTCACTGACTTCGGCCAGAAAACTATCGGGGAACGGGGTGTCCAGAATCCACTGCCGTATTTCAGCACCGGCTTCAACCAGCGCCGCCACGTCATTAGTGTCCAGCGAAAGCAGCCGGGCACGAATTTTTTCATCAAGATTTTGTTGTGCAAGAAAGCGACGAAAAGCAGCCGCCGTGGTAGCGAAACCGCCGGGCACTTTTACGCCCAGTGGAGACAGGTGGCTTATCATTTCGCCAAGGGATGCATTTTTTCCGCCGACATCGTTGATGTCTTTAATGCCAAGCTGATCGAACCAGATAATCTGTGAATTCATATTGCCGCGCCTCGTGGTTGCACAGTATCCTGTGATTATGTTTTGAAGTCTACGTAAAAAGTCTGTTCATTAGTACGTTTAAAACAGTTTAAATTCCGCTAAAAGTGGTGTGTGATCAGATAAACGGTTCCACGGCTGATCGTGCAGGCGCTGGCAATGCACCGCCTCCAGCCCGCGATAATAAATTCTGTCCATCGACAGCAGCGGCATCAGCGCTGGAAAGGTGCGCGCATATTCGCCACGCATACTTTTAAAAATTTCATTTACAGCCAGATCATGGTGCAGATAATTTTCAGCATGTCCGCGCCAGTCATTGAAATCACCCGCGATAATCAAAGGCTCATCAACCGGAACCTGTGAGCTGATATGCCTGACCAGAATGGAAAGCTGCGAGGCTCTTTCGCGGCCAAACAAACCCAGGTGAACACAAATCAGATGCAGTTTTTTTTCGACACCGGGGATCTGAACAACACCATGTAACAGGCTTCGACTGGCTGAACGCATAAAGGAAACATCGATATTTTCCCATTTGATAAACGGGTATTTGCTCAGGATTGCATTGCCGTGATGCCCGGATTTATAGATGGCATTTTTTCCGTAGGCATGATGCGGCCAGACCTGGTCGGCAAGAAATTCAAACTGCCGGTTATTCGGCCAGTCGTCAAAACGATTATTGGAAATAACGCGCTCACCGTGTATCTCCTGCAATAACAGCACATCGGCATCAACCAGCTGCAGGGATTTTTTTATATCATGCAGAATAAAGCGACGATTACTGGTGCTGAACCCTTTGTGGATGTTATAGGTCAGAATTTTCATTGTTTTATCAAACATGATTTTTCAGGCATGTGCTTTCAAACATCAGCTCGCTGAAGCATTACAGCTTCTGTTATCAATTCCCATCGTAAACAATACTTGCACAATTGGATAACCATATGCAGACAACATTCCCTCAATATCCATGCAACTCTTGACCCCGGTCAGTAAAACCTTATTTATTTTTCATGTATGCTGTAGTGAGAAGATCGCCAAATCCACGATGGATCGTCTGAGGTAACAATGATGAGCCACGACAAGGAACAGATATTCAACCTGCCAAACCTGGTCAGCTTTATCAGGATATTAATGGCACCGGTGTTATTCTACTTTGCCTTCACACAGCAGCCCTACTGGTTTATCGGTATTTTTCTGTTTGCAGAATTTACTGATGTGCTCGACGGTTTTCTCGCCAGAAGCTTAAACCAGATCACAAAAATGGGCTCGCACCTGGATAGCTGGGGCGATTTTGTTATCTACACCACCATCGCCATCTGCGCCTGGATACTGTGGCCGGATATTCTGCTGCGCGAAAGTCTGTACTTCACAATTATCGTACTCAGTTTCACCCTGCCGGCGCTGATCGGTTTTATCAAATTTCATCGCTTTACCAGCTACCATACCTGGAGCGTAAAGCTGGCGGTGGCGATTACCGTTGTGAGCTACGTGCTGCTTTTTTCCGGCCTGCTCGACTGGCCATTTCGCATTGCTGCACTGTTCTGCCTGTACGCTGCCATCGAACAAATCGCCATCACCTTTCTCATCCGTCATGAACATGTTGATGTCAGAACCGTATGGCAGGCATTAAAATACCGGCGCGAAAACAGATAAAAATTATTCGGCAGACCGGTAACATAAAATCAAGTCATGACTTTTTCTTCGGGCAGACAAAAATACCCGGACTCCGAGCCATGCTTTGACACCTGCTTTAAAAGCAGCTGGATAAAAACCTGCTGGTATTTTCGCAGATACTTGTCTTTCGGATACGCGATCCGGGTTATTTCCCATGGAAACAATTCCCCCAGATCCCGGCACTTCAGATCACTGTCATTTTTCCTGTCATAGGCCAGGCTCGCAATTATGCCGATGCCCATTTGTTCGCGCACGTATGATTTTATTATGTCTGAATCAGCGGCACTAAGCACCACATGCGGCTGAAGCTTTGACTGTTTAAATGTTTCCAGAACCCGTTTACTGCCGGTGAAACCGGCGACATAAGTAACAATCGGGTAATCACAAAGATCTTCCAGGCTGATGTTTTTTTTGTCCGCCAGCGGGTGTTCAGGCGGAACAATAAGACTGCGGTTCCATTGGTAACACGGTATCAGGGTAAACTGAGAATTGCCGGCAAGCGCTTCGGTGCATATTGAAAAATCCACCTCATAGTTCATTGCAAGCTGAACAAGTTGCTGCGGTGTTCCCTGATGAATCTGTAATTCCACATCGGGGTATAGCTGGCTGAACAGCTTTATAACCGGTGGCAGAATATAACGCGCCTGCATATGTGTTGTGCCGATATTCAGCACGCCAAAATCCCTTTCGGTATATTCTTTGCCAACAGAATGAATATTATTTATAGCGGATAAAACTATTGTTGCCTGCTTGAAAACCTCTTCACCCACCGTGGTCAAACTTTTTAAACGCTTGCCTTTGCGAATAAATAACTTGGCACCAAGTTCATTTTCAAGGCGGTTTAATTGCTGCGAAAGTGCTGACTGCACAAGGTTAAGCTTTTCAGCTGCGCGGCTCATATTAAACTGCGATTCGACAAGCGCGATAAGGGTACGTAGTTGCCGGATTTCCATCACTCAACTCACTTGATCACAATTCGTAATACTATATGAATATATATCATTTTACGTAATATAGCCTTCTGGTTAAAGTTTAGCCCTGATTAACGGGGGTAAACCATTTATGTACAGTAACACTATAGAAAAATTAAATCTTAAAATAAACATTCTGGACTTCACCACAGATGAAGACGGCTTCCTGATCGACCCTGAAGACTGGTCACCGCTGTTTGCAGAAAAAACACTGGCACTGCCTTTTCACAGCCTGAGTGCTGAACAGCTGAACGTCATCCATTTTATCCGGGATAAAGTTTTACGCCTGGGCGCTCTGCCACCGATGAGAACAGTGTGCAAATCATCCGGTCTGGACAAAGCAACACTCAAACAAACTTTTGGCTCCTGCCTGCAATTATGGAAAGCCGCAGGCTTGCCACGGCCAGATGATGAACTCAGAGCATACATGAACTGAGCCCGGTTTTTTTAACACTCCAGCCCCCACACACGGCAAGGCACTAAAGCAAGCCTTGCCGTGCCGGTGCCACGCAGCCTGCTTTTTCAGACAAGCCGCCACGCCTACCAAAATAAAACAGAAATCAGTTTGCATTTTAAAAAAAAAGAGTAGAGTAAACTTCAAACAAAGAAAAACAAAACAGGGCGGAGGCTTATTATGAATAAGCAATATTTCAAAACCAGAAACCATCAGTTGACGGTTTTATCTGTCACATTCTTTTTACTGCTTTTTACAGCGCTGATGCTGCCGGATAAAGCGCAGGCTATTCCGGCCTTTGCCCGCACCTATAATATGAGCTGCCTCTCCTGCCATGCAGCCTTTCCCCGGCTCAATGAATTCGGTCAGCACTTCGTTGATAATAATTACCGTCTGCCCAACTGGAAAGACGCAACCGTAGAAACCGGTGACGATATGCTCGCCCTGCCGAGCAGCGTACCGCTGGCACTTCGTACCCAGGCATTTGCACAGGCCAGAGAAGCCGACGCAATCGACATCAATAATGGTGACACGGTTTCTGCAGACGCTGATTTTCAGTCGCCCTACCAGATAAAACTGCTTTCCAGTGCGGCCCTGTCCGATCACATCAGCTACTACTTTTACGCCATCTTTGCAGAGAAAGGTGATAACGGTTCAGTCATCGTGGAAGATGCCTGGTTCTCACACGACGATATTTTTGGCAGCAACATCAGCATAATGCTGGGGCAGTTTCAGGTCTCTGATCTGATGTTTCCACGCGAGGTTCGCATGACGTTTCAGGATTTCATGGTCTATCGCATGGCCGGTTTAACTTATGATCGCGGCACGATTTTTGGTTACACCGCAGGCCCGCTTGATCTGTCCCTGGGTCTGGTTAATGGCAATGGCATCGCTGAGAACAAAACCATCAACAGCCCGGGGTATAAACGCCCTGACCATCTGTTCGACAATAACAGCGGCAAGTCGGTGTTCGGTCGCATCGGTGCAGATGTCGCTGGCGTTCAGCTCGGTCTGTTCGGTTATTCCGGCACACAGAAAAATGCCACCGCGCCAGCCGGCACGGTCAACGGTAAACGTGATGCCGACAAGGTATCCTACGGCATCGATCTATCCGGAAAAATCGGCAGCAAAACCTACTGGTTCGCCCAGTTACTGCAAAACGACTGGGATAATTTTATTAACGAAAACACACAATACCGCTGGTTCGGCAGCTTCATCGGCATTGATTACATCCACAGCGATCACTGGGCCTATTCACTGTTATACAACTACGCCGATGCCAACGATCTGAAAAACACCGACACCATCTATGAAGGCATCGACATCAACTCGCTCACTTTCTCAGCCGCCTACTATTTTATGCGGAACATCAAAGGTGTCATCGAAGTCAACATCGACCTGCTTGATACTGTCGATAAAACCGGCAACTACTGGACCGGGCATCTAAGTGGCGAGAATTATGCACTGCTGGGATTTGATGCCGCGTTTTAAACGCCCGACAGATTCAGCCGGCTTTGCTTGCCTGCATCTTTCGTGCGAAATATTTTTCCAGCTCAACCAGAAATAGCACCGACGAAGAAACCAGAATAATGCGAAGCCAGATTTCCAGAGAAATCGCCGTTGTGCCAAACAACATTTGCATCGGTGCCAGGTAGGTAAAACCCAACTGAAAAGCAATCAGCGCAGCAATGGCGACAAGCACGTAGGGGTTGCCGATAAAACCCGACCAGTTAAAAACCGGGGCGGTGATATAACGCGAGTTAAACAGGTAAAAAATCTCGAACACCACCAGTGTGTTTACCGCCACGGTGCGTGCATGTTCGATGCTGGCACCACGATCCATTTCCCACAGAAAAAGCCCAAAGGTGCCGCCCATTAAGATCAGCGAAACAAAACCGATGCGCCAGATAAAGTGCGCTGTCAACATCGGCTCGCTGGTATCACGCGGCGGTCGTTGCATAACATTTTTTTCCGGCGGCTCAAACGCCAGTGCCAGTGCCAGCGTTACCGCAGTCACCATGTTCACCCACAGAATCTGCACCGGGGTCAGCGGCAGCTGAGTGAAACCCAGCAATATTGCGACAAGAATAATCAGCGCCTGACCCCCATTGGTCGGCAGGATAAAAAGAATGGCTTTTTTGATGTTGTCATAAACCGTGCGGCCTTCTTCTACCGCATGCGCGATGGAAGCAAAGTTGTCATCGGCCAGCACCATCTCCGCGGCCTCCTTGGCCGCCTCGGTACCATTCTGCCCCATGGCGGTACCGACATCGGCACGCTTCAACGCCGGCGCATCGTTGACCCCGTCACCGGTCATGGCAACAATCAGCCCCTGCTCCTGCAGCAGCCGAACCAGCAGCAGCTTGTGTTCAGGATTAACCCGCGCATAAACATCCACCTGTAATACTCGCGTACGCAACTCATCTTCGCTCATCCGGTCGATGTCCTGGCCAGTGAGAAAATCATCCACATTATCGAGTTTGAGTTGCCGGGCGATAGCACGTGCGGTAATGCCATGATCACCGGTAATCATCTTGATGCGTATGCCGGCACTGCGACACCGGCACACAGCCTCAACGGCTTCTGTTCTCGGCGGATCGATAAGACCAAACAGACCCAGCATGACCATGCCACCTTCAACATCGGTAAAATTAAGTTCCAGCTGATCGCTGGCCACCGGTTTTAGCGCAATCGCCAGCACACGCTGACCGCTATCAGCCATCGCCTCCAGACGTGACATCCAGTATTTTTTGTCCAGCGCCTGTTCTCCTTGCTGTGTCAGTTGACGCTGGCACATCTCCAGCACATTTTCCGGTGCACCCTTGAGATAAATAAATGCTTCATTTTTATGACTGTGATGCAAGGTCGCCATAAAGCGGTGTTCCGATTCAAATGGAATCAGATCAGTGCGCGGGTAGTTTTTCATTTCCAGCTCCCGGTCCAGTCCCGCCTTTATTCCCGCTACCAGCAGCGCACCTTCCATCGGATCACCGTGTACCTGCCAGCCAGCATCACTTTTTTCCAGCGCGGCATCATTACACAACATGGCGGCACGCAATGCCCCGGACAACAGCGCATGCTGTTCCAGCTGCACATCTTTGTTCTGCAGTGAAATCGCACCGTGCGGGTCATAACCTTCACCGCTCAGTTCAAACAGATTATGTGCATCGGCGATGCTGCGCACCATCATCTCGTTGCGTGTCAGGGTGCCGGTTTTATCGGTGCAGATCACCGACACCGCGCCCAGTGTTTCCACCGCCGGCAGTTTACGGATGATGGCATTTCGCCGCGCCATGCGCTGCACGCCGATAGCCAGTGTTATCGTCATGATGGCGGGCAGGCCTTCAGGAATCGCCGCTACCGCCAGGCTGACCGAGGCAAGAAACATCTCCGGCAAAAGGTAATCATGCACCAGCACACCAAAAGCAAAGTTAACTGCGGCGATGATCAGGATAACGACGGTAAGCATGCGACCAAACTGCGCCATCTGTCGCAGTAACGGCGTAGTGACATTTTCCACATCGGCAACCAGTGTGCTGATCAGTCCGAGCTGTGTCTGCGCGCCGGTGGCAACCACGATACCCGCAGCCTGGCCACGCGTCACGATGGTGCCGGAAAACGCCATGCTGCGCCGGTCACCAATCACTACCTGTCCGGCCACAGGTTCGGTGGTTTTACTCACCGCCATCGACTCACCGGTAAGCGCTGCTTCCTGCACCTGCAGTTCTTTCACCCGAAACAGGCGCAGGTCTGCCGGCACTTTGTCACCCGACTGAACGAACACGATGTCACCCGGCACCAGCGACTGTGCCGGAATGCTCTGCTGGCGACCATTACGCATCACCATGGCATTGAGCGATAACATCCGGCGTATGGCACGCAACGCATTTTCAGCCTTGCCCTCCTGCATAAAGCCGATGACCGCATTGATCAACACCACTGCAAAAATAACACCGGCATCAATCCAGTGTTGCAACAGGGCGGTAACAACGGCTGCCACCACCAGCACGTAAATCAACACATTATGAAACTGGTAAAAAAAACGCAGCCACGCACTACGGCTTTCTGCTTCAGCAATACGGTTTGGCCCGTGTTGCTCAAGTCGCTTCGCCGCTTCCTCATCCGACAAGCCGTTCTCTGTTGTCTGCAAAGCATCAAAAACAGCCTGTACTGATTCCGCATGCCAGTTTTGCGCAGCTTCTGCGGGCGCATCTTTTTGTGTGACAGCGTTTGCTGGCGCTTTAAACAGGCGCGATAAAAATTCAAACATAGCTAAAGTTTTAACAGGTTAATTTTCTGACCACGTTTTGCGATGACGACTTTCGCCTTCAGCTCTTTTTGCAAAACGTCACGTAAGCGTTCCTGCGCCTGTGGTTCACCGTGCACCAGCACCACACACGGACGATTTCTGAAATGCCGGTACCAGTTTTTTAACGCCTGCTGATCAGCATGCGCCGACAGACCACCAATGGTATGAATGCGGGCAGCCACCTGCACCGTTTCCCCCCACAGCGTAATGCGTTTTGCACCGTCAACCAGTTTGCGGCCGAGCGTGCCGCGTGCCTGAAAGCCGGAAATAATGACATGACAATCACTGCGCCAGACATTGTGTTTCAGATGTTGCTTGATGCGGCCGCCACTGCACATGCCACTGCCAGCAATAATAATCGCGCCATCATGCACCCGGTTAAGTGCCATCGATTGATTGGTGGTTCGCGAGATATGCAGATTGGGCAAAATGGACTGCCGCTTGTTTTTCTGAAACAGCGCCTGCATCTCATCGTTGAACAGGTCATCGTTATTCATGAAAATGCGCGTCGCTTCAATCGCCAGCGGGCTGTCGAGAAATATCTGCCAGCGATCCAGTTGCCACTGTTTATAATATTTGGCGAACAGGTACAGAATCTCCTGCGTGCGCCCGACAGAAAACGCCGGCATCAGAATATTGCCGTTGCCGCTCATGGCCGCCGATAAAACCTCGGAAATTTCTTTTGTGGTTTTGTCCCAGGAACGATGCAGGCGATCACCGTAAGTGCTTTCCATGATAACCAGATCGGCTTCCTCAATAATAACCGGGTCCTGCAGAATAGGCATGCCGGAACGACCGAGGTCACCGCTGAAAACAAGCTTGCGTTGCTGACCTTCGTCCTCCATCCACAACTCCACGATGGACGAGCCAAGAATGTGACCGGCATCATTCAGCTGTAAAGTTACATTTGGCAGGATGCGCTTTTTTTGCTGATAGACCAGTCCCTTGAACTGTTTCATCGCCACCGCAGCATCGTCGACGGTATACATCGCCTCAACCAGCTTCAGCCCTTTTCGGGCGCGTTTCCGGTTTTCCCATTCGACATCTTTCTGATACAGAAAAGCGGAATCTTTTAACATGATACGGCACAGGTCACGGCAGGCACGGTGAGTAAAAATGGTGCCGCGAAAGCCGGCTTTCACCAGCATTGGCAGGCGACCGGAATGGTCGATATGCGCGTGGCTTAAAACCACGGCATCAATGCTGGCGGGATCAAACGGAAACGCCTGCCGGTTGCGTTCTTCATCTTTGGCGCGCCCCTGCACCAGGCCGCAATCAAGCAGAATTTTATAATCGCCAACCGTTACCAGATGACAGGAACCGGTAACCTCACCGGTCGCCCCCAGAAATTCAACTTCGATTGCCATGTTGTCTCAGCCTCAGTTGCTCAACTTTATTTAGGTATCTCCGCCTCTACCAGAAGATGCGAATAACGCCGGTAAAAATATTTCATAGCAAAAGGTGGAATCACTGTAGTCAGCACAATAACGATAACCATACCAGCATGGATTTCATTATTAAAGATACCACTGAGTCGGCCCAGCTCGACAAAAATCAGACCGACCTCACCGCGCGGCACCATCGACATACCAATCATTACTCTGGAAGCCAGGTTTTCGCGAATAAAAAACGAACCAAGAAGCTTGCCGAGGATGGCTGCAAGCAACAGCACAAAAGAAAAGACCCAGACCTGCGGCGACGACCAGTCGATTTCACGCAGATTGATCGACAGCCCGACCACCACAAAAAAAATCGGCGTGAACAGACTGATGATCGGCTGCATCTGTTTCTCGATAGTCTCGGCAAAACTTTCATCGGTACGCAAGGTCACGCCCAGCGGTAAAAAGAAACGGCGCGACAATGCCAGTCCGGCAGCAAAACCACCAAGCAGTTCAGGCGCACCGATGGCATGTGCCAGCCAGGCAAAAAACAGTACCAGCGAAACAATGGTGGTCGGAATCAAGCCGGGAATCTCGCTGTTGGCGTGCACCCGCTTGATAACCAGCGACATCAGTTTCGCCAGCACCGGGGCCAGAATAAAAAAGGCACTGACAAACAGCAGCACCTTGGCTGCATTTACCCAGTTAACACCACCACCTGTAGAAAATTCGTAGAGCAATGCCAGCAAAATAACCCCCAGCACATCATCAAGTACGGCCGCGCCCAGCACGATCTGTCCCTGATGGGAATTATTTAGTTTCAGATCGGTAAGCACCCGCACTGTAATACCGATACTGGTGGCGGTGAGCGTGCCGCCGATAAACAACGAGATCAGCAATGACAGTTCAAACAGCCAGTAAGCGATGGAAAAACCAAAAATCAACGGCGCGATAAAACCGACGATGGCAACAACGGTGGATTTGGTGCCGGAGCGAATCAGGCGTTTAATATCGGTGCTCAGGCCAACTTCGAACAGCAGCAGGATGATGCCGATCTCGGCCATCAGCTTGAGCGCTTCCACCGGCTCGATCCAGCCAAACAGACTGGGACCAATAACAATACCGGCAAACAGTTCGCCGATAACCGAGGGCGATTTAAGGCGAACAGCAAGTTCTGCAAACAGCCGCGCTGCGAGCAAAATAATCAGCAGATACAGAAAAAAGGTATGTGCTTGCATAGTTATTTATCAGCAAATCCTGGGTAAAGGGTCGTCTTCGAGTTCTTCCAGTATGCGTTCACCACCAATATCGGTCTGCATTAAAACACAGCGGGTGTCCGCATCAATACTGCCTATGATGGCAGCATCTTTGCCCTGTTCAAGGTTTTGCCAGGTTTTCAGCAATGCCGGCGCATCAGCCGGTGCCGCCACCGCAACAACACGACCTTCACAGGCAAGATACATCGGGTCGTAACCGAGCATATCACACACCGATTGCACGGCATCACGCACCGGAAGTTTTTCCTGTAACAGGCGCACGCCAAAACCGGTAGCACGAAATAATTCGGCACAGACAGTGGCAATGCCGCCGCGCGTCGGGTCACGCATGAAACGCAAACCTTTAAAATCCATCGCGGCGGTGGTTAATTTTAATACGCTGGCAGCATCGGATTGAATGTCACCACGCAGGCCGAATTCTTCACGCGCCAGCATCACGGCAATACCGTGATCACCGACCGGGCCACTAACGATGATGGCATCACCGTGTTGAATATTTTTCATCGACATCACGTGCCCATGGCGGATACCGACACCGGTGGTCGCCAGGTACAAACCGCCACCTTCGCCACGACGTAAAACCTTGGTATCACCGCAGACCACTTTGACACCAATCTCGGCAGCGGTTTCTGCCAGTGTTTTTATGATGCGTTCCAGCGTGGCGATTTCCAGGCCTTCTTCGATAAACGCATTCAGACTTAGATATTTTGGTATAGCGCCCGCCACAGCAAGATCATTAGTGGTGCCATGCACGGCCAGCGAACCGATGTTGCCGCCGGGAAATTCCAGCGGCTGCACGGTAAAGCCATCGGTGGTAAACAGCACATCACCATCAAGCGCAATCGGCACAGCATCGGCCTGTACATCCAGTTCAGGATTAGTCAAATGGCGCGCAAAAATCTCTTCGATGAGTTCGCGCATGTAACGACCGCCATTACCGTGCGCTAATGATATGTGTGTGTCTTGCATTGTTTATCTATCCCAGCTGTTAAGATATTTTCACCACAGAGGCACATAGGAAAATAAAATATCCTTTGTACCAGGTTCGCTGTCATCCTGAACGATAGTGAAGGATCTTACTACCTGATGTTAAACAGGTGTTGGCAAGATCCTTCCACTACGCTTCGCTCCGGTCAGGATGACAGAAAACAATAAAAGGTTTTCCTCTGTACTCTTTGTGCCTGTAATGAAAAATGTTTTATCTCTTAAAACTATATTCCATAACTTGCCCGAAACTAATCCCTGCATCATTGACCGGAATCAATTCGGGCAAACAAACATCAAAACCATCATCCGATAATAATGCCATCGCTTTTTCAGTTAAAACACGATTCTGAAAAACGCCGCCGGAAAAACTGACCGTGTTCACACCATATTTTTCACGCATGATTATTGCCTGTTGCCAGATATTATGCGCCAGTGAATGATGAAATAATAAAGCGCGTGTTTTTATAGTTAAAGACGAATCCAGCATCACCGCAATCAATGGCTGCCAGTCTGTTATCAGCAAATTATTTATCACTTCTGATTCAAGCGCGACCCGGTCATTAAAACCCTCATTGGCTTTACCGCACAGTGCTTCAAACAGCATCGGTCCCTGGCCTTCAAAGCTCGCCTCACTGCACACGCCGGTTAATGCAGCAGCAGCATCAAACAAACGTCCAACCGATCTTGATTGCGGCGCGTTGATTTTTTTTTGCCATGCCTGCTTTAACAGACGATCTTTTTGCGGAATGTTTTCACAGGCAAGCCCGGCCTGCCAGCATAATGCCGCAGCACTTCGCCACGGCTGCCGCCCGGCCTTATCACCGCCGGGAAGATAAAATTCACGCATACTGGCGACACGTTGCCACTGCCCCGGTTTCCCCAGAAACATTTCGCCGCCCCAGAGTGTGCCATCTTCGCCGTAACCGACACCATCCCATGTAAAAACGATGACAGGTTTTTCTGTGCGGCATTCATAATATGCCGCCGATGCATGTGCGTGATGATGCAACACTTGCTGCACAGGAAGCTTCTGTTTTTTCGCCCAACGTGTTGTGCTGTAACCGGGGTGCGCGTCACAGATGATACCTTCAACTTTTACATCATAAAGTTTTTGTAAATCATTCACCGTATTTTCAAAAACCTTGAGACTGCGAACAGTATCCATCTCACCGATGTGCGGTGAAATAATGGCCCGGTTTTTCCATGCCAGCGTGATGGTGTTTTTCATGTGGGCACCAACAGCAAGCACAGGGTGCGGCAACTCAAATGGCAGTAGCAATTCCATCGGCGCGCAACCGCGACCGGTTCGAATCGGCCGCTTTTTTCCTGCAATGCTTCGATACACCGGATCATCCACCGGGCGCTGTATCGGCCGGTTATGATGCAGACAGGCATCACTCACATGCGCCAGTCGTTTTTCGACATCAAAGTTATCAGTTAACACCGGCTCGCCGCTGATATTTGCCGAGCTTGCCACCAGCGGCCGGCCAAGATCATTTAACAGGAGATAATGCAGCGGACTGTAGGGCAGCATCACACCCACTTCATTCAAGCCCGGTGCAATCTGCTCAGACAGTGCAGAATTTTTCTTTTTATCCACCAGTAAAATTGAGCGCGCCGGCAACAACAAAAAATCTTTATCTTTTTTCGTTAAGCTTACAAATTGCTGTGCGACCTGAAAGGGGGTGGTCACCGGCGCGGGAAACATAATCGCCAGTGGTTTATCTGGTCGTGGTTTGTTTTTTCGTAAGCGGCTCACCGCTTCTGTATTTGTCGCATCACACATCAGGTGATAACCACCGACACCTTTCACCGCAAGCACTTTGCCATCACGTATCACATCGATGGCTTTGTTTAGCGCCGCTTCAGTATTTTCGATTTGCATCTCAGCCATGGAAAAAGTCAGTGAAGGGCCACACGCCGGACAGGCTACAGGTTCCGCATGAAAACGCCGGTCCAGCGGATTTTTATATTCCGCCAGACAGGCCGGGCATAAATCAAAATCCGTCATGGTGGTATTGGCGCGATCATACGGCAGGCTTCGTATCAGGGTATAACGCGGCCCACATTGCGTGCAGTTGATGAACGGATAACGATAACGGCGATCTGATGGCTGGTTTAATTCAGCCAGACAATCATCACATAAAAAAAGATCGCTCGGCACGCTGATGTGCACCTCACCCTGTTGCTGGCTTTGCAGGATATTGAAACTTTTAAAATCGCCCTGTTCAACCAGTTTGTCTGATGCAAGCTCGGGTTTTGCTAATGGCGGTTTTTTATCAAAAATATCGTTTAAGAAATTTTTCAGGTTTTGTGGCTGTCCCTGCGCATGTATTTCAACCACACCAACACAGTTTTTTACCCAGCCGCTTAATTCATGTTTGATCGCAAGTCGATAAATGAATGGCCGAAAACCAACCCCCTGCACCTGCCCGGAGAATATTATTTTTCTGGCAGACGTTTCAGTTTCTGTTTTCATCTGCAGAAAAATAAATGATCACGCCGATTCACGCATGCCACCGGCCCACCAGATGCGGCAGGCTCCTTCATCTGAAACCATGCACGGCCCGATTGGATTTCTCGGCACACAGGCTTTGCCAAACAGACGGCATTCATTGGGATAAATTTTACCAAGCACCACCTGCGCACAGTCACAGCCCGGCGGCATCTGCCCGGCGCGTTTGCGTGCGTCATCGGCATAACTGGGAAAACGTTTTCTGGCATCACACTGGCTGTAGTTTTGGTCCAGCATGTAACCGGATTGCGGGATGATGCCGACACCGCGCCAGTTGGCATCGTAGATATTCATTGCTTTGTTAAGATGCGCCTGCGCCGATTTATTGCCACCAGCTTTTACCAGCTGCGGATAACAGTTATCCAGAAAATAACGACCTTCGTTGAGCTGACGTAAAATCGAATACATCGCTGCCAGCAGGCTTTCCGGTTTGAAACCGGCGACCGCTGCCGGAATGCTGTGTTCATCCACAACAAACGCCCATTCTTCCGGCCCCATAACAGTGGAGACATGCCCCGGCGCAACCAGCGCATCAAATCCGGGTTCCCCCGATTCCAGCAGCATGGCCACTGCCGGCCAGGTCAAACGGCCGGACAGCAATACGGATAAATTTTCAGGCACACCTTCAACCATCATCGCTGCCACCGGTGCGGTAGTGGTTTCAAAACCGGCGGCAAAAAACACCACAGCTTTATCCAGATTTTGTTTTGCGATGTTCACCGCTTCGGTGGGTGATGCAACCGGTCGAATATCTGCACCCTGCGTTTTGGCCTGCTCCAGTGTGCGCGCTTTGACTTTGGCCACGTTGACCGGCACCCGCAACATGTCACCAAACGCGACCAGGATAATATCTTCGTTTAATGCCAGCTGTATGGCTTCAAAAATATCTTCTTCCGGGCAGATGCACACCGGGCAACCGGGACCGGGAACCAGTTCAAGATAATCCGGCAACACTTTTCGCAGGCCGGCCATGGTGATCGAACGCTCGTGGCCGCCGCACACATTCATGATTTTTATTTTGTCATTTTTATGCGGCAGCGCATGGATTTTTTCCAGCCATTGTTTTGCATCCCATTGTTTTACACCACTCGTCATGCAGGCGTTTCTTCATCGTTATGCATATGTTCATGATGGTGGTCGTGGTCATGCACCTGCACCGGATGTTTTTCGAGATAGCGAACACGTTCTTCTATCTGATGCGCAAGCCATTCAATCCACACATCCATGCCGGAATGATCTTTTGATGACAGTGCAATGATAGGCGCAGTGCTGGCAATGTCGTGCAAATAAGCTTCGGCTTTTTCCGGATCAAAATCATCAAGCACCGGCAACAGGTCACATTTGCTGATCATCACCAGATCGGCGGTGCGGAACATCACCGGATACTTCGCAGGTTTATCATCACCTTCGGGCACCGACAGCAGAGTCACATTTAAATGCTGACCAAGATCAAAGCTGGCCGGGCAGACCAGGTTGCCGACATTTTCGATAAACACAATATCAAACTGTGAAAGATCAAGATTATGTAATGCCTCATGCACCATGTGCGCATCCAGATGACAGGCACTGCCGGTGGTGATCTGTATCGCGGTGACACCATGTTTACGGATACGCTCTGCATCGTTTTCAGTTTCAAGATCACCTTCAATCACCGCGATGCGCAACTGGTTCTGATTCGCATCATCGTTCAATATCTGGATAGTCGCTTCAAGCAAAGATGTTTTGCCTGCGCCGGGGGATGACATCAGGTTGATCGCCAGCACATTGTGATAGTCAAAATGATCACGGTTATGTCTGGCAGTGTGATCATTCTCATGCAGCAGGCTGTGCAAAACAGTAACCGCTTCCCTGCCGCTTTCAGTTTTATGAAGTTTGCCGCCAGGCTGAATCAGGCCCTTGTTGCCGTGGGTTATGTTACATCCGCAGGTGTCACACATGGTGTATCCTCCAAATAATTTTAGTGTTCCCTAATCGGGCAATGAAAAGTGAAAAATTTAAAAGCAAAAACAATGTACCTGTGTCTGTGGTTTTTAATGTTTATTTATTTTTCATTTTTCACTTTTCATTTGCTTCTCAATCTCCACCTTGAGAAGCATCATCTCATCACCACTGATCAAGGTAGTTCGCCAGTCACCGCATTGCTTGCATGTCAGTTTATTTGGCAGCACTTCCGACTCGCTATTGCACTGTGTACAGCTGACGCGTAATGGCAAGCACTCGATAACCAGTTCTGCATTTTCTGCGACAGTGCCAGCACGGGCTATCGAATACGTATTTTTTAAAAGCCTCGCTTCAACTCCCGACAGCGGCCCGATGCCAACAATAACAGACGTTACGCTTTGCGCATCGTGTTCCCGTGCAATCTCTGTCACCTGACTCATTAACGACTGACAGATAGCAAGCTCGTGCATTTTATGGCTTCCCTAGCATCTCGTCATAAAGCTGCCATGCAGTTTGCGCTTCCTGCGACGAAATTTTCTGAATAGCATATCCTACGTGCACTACAACAAAATCATCCACTTCGAGTTTATCATCCTGCATCATAAACAGGCTGACATCACGCTCGACTCCTTTGGCCTCACAGCGCGCCATGAAACCATCAATGGATTTTATTTGCATGGGTATTCCTAAACACATAGAGCCGCCCAAAAAATTATTTTTACCAGACTACATTTAACTTCAGAAAATACGCCCGCTTGTTGACATACATCAACAACAGTAACACGAGACACTGATACAAAGGTACATTAAATCTATGCGGGGAACTTGATGAACCGTGATGAGACTTTGATCCTTGGGATTGGCAACACCTTACTCACAGACGAAGGTGCGGGCATCCACGCACTCAACCACCTTCAATCAGTCTATTCTAATATACGACCTGATATAAGCAGCTTAAACTTTATCGATGGCGGCACACTCAGTTTCACCCTTGCAGTATGGATTGAAGACTGCACCAACCTCATCGTATTTGATGCCACTGAACTGCAGCAAACTGCGGGCACGGTAAATACCTTTGTCGGCAAAACTTTTGATGAATTTCTTGGCCGCACAAAACACAGCGCCCACGAGGTCGGATTAATCGACCTGATGGACATCGCCCGCCTGACCGACCATCTCCCGAAAAACCGCGCACTGATCGGCATTCAGCCTGACAAAATAGGCTGGGGCATGCAACCAACCACTGCGGTTAAAAATGCGCTGGACGAAGCCGTCAACGAAGCGGTGAAATTACTCGATCAATGGCAAAAAGTTAGTACAGATCAGGAACCTTCTGCACTGGATGCTTATTCTGTCAGGAGTCGTGAGGTTTTGAGGTGATCATGTCCAGTTCTACTGTAGTGCAATTTAACATCCAGATTGGCGATGAGCTGACGTTCAACGTTAAGCCACTGCTCAACGAGGTAAAACATGCGCTGGATAAACTTATCGAAACCGGACAAAGCACGGTTATTGATTTGCGCAGCATCCCGCTGGCACCCGGCGAAGAAGAAAAAATTCTGAACGTTCTCGGCCTGGGCGAGGTACAGGCACGGCTGGATGCGCTGGGTTTGAGCGAGGTCATCGAGACCCGATATGCCGGGGTATGGATCGTCACCCATTATAACGACGACGACCACATCATCAGCCGTTTTATTGAAGTAACAAGCATGCCGGAGATTCTTTGTTCGCAAACAGAAGACATCATGGCCGCTTATAGCCGTCTTGGTTTGACGCTAAATGATGAGCAGAAAAACAACGTGGAAGATAGCTGAAAAATGACATAAGCAGCCATTCGAAAAACAATTACGTCAGGGCCGGGGAAAGCAGAATGATAAACGATTCTAATAGAGATAAAACACTGGGAGAAACTTTACGTGAGCAGGGAATTTCGCGCCGCAGCTTTCTGAAATTCTGTGCCACCACCGCTTCGATGATGGCGCTGTCACCAGCGATGATTCCTAAAATCGCTCACGCCCTGGAAAACGCAAGAAGGCCTTCGGTTATCTGGCTGTCGTTTCAGGAATGCACCGGTTGCACCGAGTCATTAACACGCGCGCATACTACAACCATCGAAAGCCTGATTTTTGATTTCATTTCACTGGACTATCACCACACACTGCAGGCCGCCTCCGGCCATGCCGCCGAGCAGGCACGCGAAACAGCGATGGAAGAAAATTACGGCAAATACCTGCTGATCGTTGATGGCTCCATCCCGATGGACAACCCCGGTTACTCTACCATCGCCGGCATCAGCAATTACGATATGTTAATGGATACTGCCAAAGGCGCAGCAGCCATCGTCGCCGTCGGCACCTGTGCTGCTTACGGCGGCATTCCACATGCCAAACCTAATCCGACCGGTGCGGTTTCGGTTGGCGATCTGATCAAGGACAAACCGATTATCAATGTGCCCGGCTGCCCGCCGATTCCGGTAGTAATCACCGGCACGCTGATGCAGTTTTTAACCTTCGGCAGCCTTCCCGAGCTCGACCACATTGGTCGTCCAAAAGCCTTTTATGGTAAAAGCATTCACGACCGTTGCTACCGCCGGCCGTTTTATGACAAAGGCCTGTTTGCAGAAACCTTTGATGATGAAGGCGCAAAAAAAGGCTGGTGTTTATACAAGCTCGGCTGCAAGGGCCCGACAACCTACAACGCCTGCGCCACCACCAAGTGGAATGACGGCACCAGTTTTCCGATTGAAGCTGGTCACCCCTGCCTGGGCTGTTCAGAACCCGACTTCTGGGATGGCGGCAGTTTCTACAAGGCCCTGTCGATGCCAACTGAAAACATTACCCGGACCGTTATTTACACTGCCGCTGGTGCAGCCGCTGCCGGTGTTGCTTTAGGCGCAATGAACAGACACAAAAAAAACCAGGCTGTAGCAACACATAACAGAACATCCATTGATGATCTAAAAAAATAAAACAGGTGATTAAACCCGCCTGTCGATCAACGTAACGAGGGCTGCAAAATGAGTGAAATAGAGTTCCTGAACTGGGTGAGAGGCCCGGGATTTCAGATCGCCATTATTATTTTTGTCGCTGGCGTGATCATACGTTTCGCTGAAATTTTATTACTCGGGCGTAAACCCAATCTCGCTGAAGCCAAAGGCTCGGAAATGCGCGGCGGATTGTGCACAATTGTTTCAAGGTCGTTTCCCGACAAAAACACTTTTCAGCGCTCGGCGTTTACCGAAGTTTCCGGCTGGATTTTTCATGGCGGGCTTTTTATAACCATCTTTTTATTCGCACCGCATATATTGATGTTTAAAGACATCATCGGTTTTGGCTGGCCGGCATTGCCCACACCGGTAATCGATGCCATGACAGTGGTAACCATCATCGCACTGCTCGCCATACTGGTGCATCGCATAAATAACAGGGCGCTTAGATTTATCAGCACCAAAGAAGATTATTTTGTCTGGCTGATAACGATACTGCCATTGATTACCGGTTACCTCGCTTTTCATCGCATCGGCATGACCGCACCAACACTGCTCGCCATTCATATTCTCAGTGTCGAGTTACTGATGGTCATTTTCCCGTTCACCAAACTGATGCACGCCTTCACCATCACCTTGTCACGCTGGTATAACGGTGCCATTTCCGGATACCGAGGAGTTGAATCATGAGCGCTTCATTAGAAAAAGGCATTAATGCGCTAACACAACAGGTCGATTCAACCGTCGCCGCATTCTTTACCAGCTGCGTCCATTGCGGCATGTGCGCCGAAGCCTGTTTGTTCTACACAGAAACCGGTAACCCCGCAGCAACACCCATCCATAAAACCGAACCATTACGCCGTATCTGGAAATCAGAATACACTTTGCAGGGACGCATCGGAAAAGCGCTGGGCCTGACAGCCAAAGTTGACGAAGCACTACTGAGCGAATGGGAAACGCTGGTTTATGACAACTGCACCCTGTGCGGACGTTGTTCGATGGTGTGTCCGATGGGGCTGGATATAGCACTGCTGATCCGCAAGACCCGTGAGGGCATGGCGGCGGCCGGGCATGCACCAGAAGGTCTGATCGGAGCCACCACACGTGCAATCACCATCGGCAGTCCGATGGGTGTAAAACTGCCGGCGCTGATGGCGCAGATCAAACACGTTGAAAAAGACAGCGGCCTGAAAATACCACTTGATGTCGAAGGCGCAGAATATATGCTGCTGTTATCTTCGATGGAGATCATGAACTTCCCGGAGTTCATCTCTGCCATCGCCAAAATTTTCAGCAAGGCAAATGTCAGCTGGACCATTTCAACACAGGCATTCGAAGCCACCAACAGTGGTATCCAGATCGGTGTCACCGACATCGCCGCCGAACTGGTACAACGCATCGTTGATGCCGCCGAAAAACTGAAAGTTAAAACAGTTATCAGTCCCGAGTGCGGACACGCCTACATGGCAATTCGCTGGGATGGACCTAACCTGATCGGCAAACCATTTACCTTTAAAGTGCGACACATTCTGGAAGTGCTGGACGAACTGCGCAAAGACGGTCGCTTAAAAATCACCGGCAAGGAAAAACAACGCCTCACCTACCACGACCCCTGCCAGGTCTCGCGCCGGGGCGGTGTCATCGATCAGCCACGTAACCTGATCGATCTATTTGCTGAAAATTTTGTCGAGATGCCCGACCACGGCAAGATGGGCTGGTGTTGCGGCGCGGGTGGCGGTGTCAGTTCGAACGAGCGCGCGGATGAAGTTCGCCTGAAAGCTTTTCAGCGCAAAAAAGATCAGCTCGATGAAATAAAACCCGATGCCATCATCAGCGCCTGCTCAAACTGTCGCATCAATCTTGAGGACGGCCTGGAAGAAAACAACATGGAAATACCGCTGTTGAGCCTGACCGAAACACTTGCCGAGCATCTGGCAGATTAACCATCAAACATAACGATGGAGAAATGAAATGAGCCAAATAAATAATGACCAGGATTTCAAACAGGCCCTGCAAAAACTGGATGCAACACAGCAGAGAACGGTGGCGGCGTTATTTATAGAACACGTGCTGCCGTTGAGTAACAATGACCGGGTACAGCATGCTGTTAAAACCGCTGCAAATAATACTGCCTCGCAAGATGAAATTTCTGACGCTTTAAAATCAGCCAAAGCAGCAACCATCGACTGCGCAACACGCTGCGGCGCGGAAGGCAACTGGACAGACCAGGCAGGATATTTCGTCGCGCGCGCAATAGTAGCCGCGCTCACTCCGCAAGCACAAACAAGCTCGGGCAGTCCAGCATGGCAGGCGGCGCTCAGTTGCCGCATGGCGCAGACCAGCATACAAATCGACGATGACGCTGATGAGTCCGCGTATTCAGAAAATGAGTGGCAGTACGGTGCTTTATCAGACTACCTGCAATCACAGGCAATTACATAAAAAGAGAGAATAGTCATGAGCGAATCAGGTGAAAACGAGAGAATTGTAGTTGACCCGATAACCCGTATCGAAGGCCACCTGCGTATCGAAGCCCAGATGGATGGCAACCGGATTAAAAGCGCCTATTCATCCGGCACCATGGTGCGCGGCATCGAGACCATTTTGAAAGGACGCGACCCGCGCGATGCCTGGGCATTCACGCAACGTATCTGTGGTGTCTGCACACTGGTGCACGGGCTGGCCTCTATTCGCGCAGTAGAAAATGCACTGCATTATAAAGTACCGAAAAATGCCGACCTGATCCGCAACCTGATGAACGGCGCGCAATACATCCATGATCATGTCATGCATTTTTATCACCTGCACGCACTGGACTGGGTAGATGTGGTCTCCGCATTAAGCGCCGATCCAAAAGCCACTTCCGAACTTGCGCAATCGATCAGCAGTTACCCAAAATCATCACCCGGTTATTTCGCCGACATGAAAAAGAAACTAAAAGGTTTTGTTGAATCCGGTCAGCTGGGTATTTTTGCAAACGCTTACTGGGGACACCCGGCTTACAAACTGCCGCCCGAAGCAAACCTGATGGCCGTCTCACATTACCTGGAAGCGCTTTCCTGGCAGCGTGATGTCGCACGCCTGCACACGATTTTTGGCGGCAAAAATCCGCACCCGAATTTTGTTGTCGGCGGTGTTCCCTGTGCCATCGACTTAAATTCCGATTCCGCCATCAACATGAACAGGCTGTCCATGGTGCAGGACATCATCCAGCAGATGAAAACCTTTGTTGATCAGGTTTATGTGCCCGACACTTTAGCCATCGCCGGTTTTTATAAAGACTGGACAACACGCGGTGAAGGCCTGGGCAACTTCCTCACCTTCGGTGACTTTCCATCTAACGGCATGGAAAATCCTTCCGGCTTTATGATTCCACCCGGTGCCATTTTAAACCGCGACATCAGCACCATTCACGACGTTGACATGAATGCCGCTGACGAGATAAAAGAATACATCGCACATTCCTGGTACGACTATGAAAAAGGCAAAGAAGCCGGACTGCATCCATATGATGGTGAAACCAATCTGAATTATACCGGGCCAAAACCGCCGTACCAGCACCTTGATGTTGACCAGTCATACTCATGGTTAAAATCACCACGCTGGAAAGGCCACGCCATGGAAGTCGGGCCATTAGCACGGGTACTGATGTTATATGCCAGCGGCCATGAACAAACCAGAGAGCTGGTCGGCATGACACTGAACAAACTCGATGTGCCTGTCACCGCTTTATTCTCCACACTGGGTCGCACCGCCGCCCGCACTCTGGAAACCAAAATCATCGCCGATGCCATGCAGGGCTGGTATAACGAACTGATGACCAACCTCAAAGCTGGTGACACCAAAACCTTCAACGAAGTTTTATGGGAACCTTCCTCCTGGCCCAAAAGCGCACAGGGGGTTGGTTTTATGGAAGCCCCCCGTGGTGCCCTTGCACATTACATCGTCATCAAAGATGAAGTCATCAAAAATTATCAGGCGGTAGTACCAAGCACATGGAACGCCGGGCCAAGAGATGACAAAGGTCAGCCAGGAGCCTATGAAGCCGCACTGCAGGACAACCACACCTTGTATGACACAAAACAGCCCGTCGAAATCCTGCGCACCATCCACAGCTTCGACCCCTGCCTCGCCTGCGCCGTGCATCTAACCGATCCGGATGGAAATGAAATTATTAAAGTAAAGGTGCAATGATGAAAAAACTACTCACAACAATATTATTACTGACATCAACATCAGCATTGGCGCATTCCGGTCACCTACCAAATGAATCAGTACACAGCTTTCTTCATACGGAACACATCGTCATGCTTGCCGCAGCTGGTTTGCTCGTATATGTTATAAAAGTGTTTAACAACAAGTGAAATCAGAAGTCAGTAGGTCGGGGTGAGGCACGACCCCCAACAACACGCAACAACAAAACATAACCACAAGGATGTGTAATGTAATGCAATACAAACGAGCCAATGTAACAGGCGGCACCTATTTTTTTACGGTTAACCTGGGAAAAAGAAAGAACACCTTACTGTTTGATAAATTAAGAACCGTCATCAACGCGAAAGCTGCATTAACCTGTGACGTGACCCATAAGGATGAAAGTGATAACGAGCCTTTTGGTGAAAAAATTTAAATTGCCGGGGTTCATGCCTCACCCCAACCTGCGGCTCTTATCAATAA
>WFOC01000011.1 GCA_015488295.1 Gammaproteobacteria bacterium | reverse complement strand
GCTTAGTGTATATGCTTATTCTTTCGGGTGCATTTTGTAATTTGTCTATCAGGGAGTGCTGCGCCGCCATCCCCGGGCGTAAAAAAGGCCGGTTAAAAAACCGGCCTTTTGCAAAATAGATTTTAAGTAGCCCTATTTTTTTGATTTTTCAATCATTTGACGGATGATCGGGGTTAATATCAGTTCCATTGCCAAGCCCATTTTACCGCCGGGGACGACGATGGTGTTGCGTCGTGACATGAATGAATGTGGAATCATGTCCAGCAGGAACGGGAAGTCGGTGTCGAACTTGTCGGTATCGCGGAAGCGGATGACGATGAAGCTTTCATCCGGTGTTGGAATGTCGCGTGCGATAAAAGGGTTTGATGTATCAACGGTTGCGATACGCTGGAAGTTGATGTCGGTGCGTGAGAACTGTGGGGTGATGTATTTCACGTAGTCATCCATGCGGCGCAGGATGGTGTCGACGATGACTTCTTCTGAATAACCGCGCTCGGCGTTGTCGCGGTGAATTTTCTGAATCCACTCCAGGTTAACGCTGGGTACGACACCGACCAGCAGATCGACATGTTTCGCAATATCGACTTCGTCGGTAACCACGCCGCCGTGCAGGCCTTCGTAGAACATGATGTCGGTATCAGGCGGTACGTCTTCCCACGGGGTGAACTGACCGGGTGTCAGGCCTTCGTAAGCAGCTGCTTCTTCATCGCTGTGCAGGTACAGGCGCTTCTGGCCACCGCCGGTTTCGCCATAGGTTTTGAACAGTTCTTCCAGCTTGTGGAACAGGTTGGCTTCGGCACCAAAGTGGCTGAAGTGGTTGTTGCCTTCTGCTTCTGCTTTGGCCATCGCTTCTTTCATTGCGGCACGGTCATAGCGGTGAAAGCTGTCGCCCTCAATGATAACCGGCTTAATTTTTTCGCGGATAAAAATATGTTCGAAAGCATATTTAACGGTAGAGGTGCCGGCACCGGAAGAACCGGTGACAACAACGATAGGGTGTTTCTGAGACATGTGTGATTCTCCAAATGACTAAAATTCTGTGTAGCAGGGCAGTATCAGTATTCAGAGAATGTACTGCGCTGAAAGGGCGTTATTGTATCCTTTTTTGAGCGATTATAGAAACTAAGCTTGATGCTGTCCTGAGAGCACCGCCCGGCGCTTTATGTGTGCTGCTGAAGCGTGGTCGGGACGTGTTAAAATACAATGACTTAGCTGTTTTTCGAGGTCAGCGTTTCTGGTAAATCAGGTCCCAGACACCGTGGCCGAGCTTGATGCCGCGCCGTTCGAATTTGGTTTCACAGCGTGCGCCCTTGTCTTTGGAGTAATGGCCTTTGCCCGAAATATTGCGAAACGCCTCGGCCTGATCCATCTCGTCGAGCATGTGTTCGGCGTAGTGTTGCCAGTCGGTGGCCATGTGGAAAAAGCCGCCGGTCTTGAGCTTTTTCTGAATCAGTTCGATGAAGGACTGTTTGATGATGCGACGTTTGTGGTGGCGTTTTTTGTGCCAGGGGTCGGGGAAAAACAGTTGCAGCTGGTGGATTGAATTGTCCGGGATTTGCTGTGAGAGCACATCAACAGCATCGTGGCGGATGACTTTTATATTGCGTACATTCTGTGTGTTGGCGTTGTGAATCAGGTGGCCGACACCGGGGCTGTGCACTTCGATGCCGATAAAGTTGTATTGCGGCTGGTTGATGGCCTGCTGTAATAATGAGTCGCCATCGCCAAAACCGATCTCGATAATGGTTTCGTGATCGTTACCAAACAGCGCAGGGTAATCCAGCAGCTGCCCGGAAAAATCGATACCGTAATCCCGCCAGTGATTTTTCAGCGCGTTTTGCTGTGCTTTGGTAAGACGGCCCTGGCGCAGGACAAAACTTTTTATCGTGCGCCGGACTGCCGGGCTTTCATTCTGCGGATTTTCTGTGGACACAATGCTGCTGAAAGTGATCTAGAAAAAAGTGCCTTCAATCGGCGAGGATGCCGAAGCAAAACGCTTTTTCGGCATGCGCCCGGCGAGATAGGCTTCGCGGCCGCCTTCGATAGCTTTTTTCATGGCCGATGCCATCAGTACGGGATTCTGTGCGGCGGCGATAGCGGTGTTCATCAGAATACCGTCGCAGCCCAGCTCCATGGCGATGGCTGCATCGGAAGCGGTGCCGACACCGGCATCAACCAGAATCGGCACGTTGGCGTTTTCGATGATGGTAAGAATGTTGTACGGATTGCGGATGCCCAGACCGGAGCCGATGGGTGCCGCCAGTGGCATCACCGCAACGCAGCCGATGTTTTCCAGCTCTTTGGCAATCAGCGGGTCGTCGTTGGTGTAGACCATGACATCAAAGCCGTCGTCGACCAGAATCTGTGCGGCCTTCAGGGTTTCGATGGCGTTGGGGAACAGGGTTTTTTCATCGCCCAGTACTTCCAGTTTGACCAGTTTGTGACCGCCCAGTAATTCACGCGCCAGTTTGCAGGTGCGTACCGCATCGTCGAGGGTATAACAGCCGGCGGTGTTGGGCAGCAGGGTGTATTTGTCCAGCGGCAGTGCATCCAGCAGATTGGGTTCATCGGGATTCTGGCCGATGTTGGTGCGGCGGATGGCGATGGTGATGATCTCGGCACCACTGGCTTCCAGTGCGAGCCGGGTCTCTTCGTTATCTTTGTATTTTCCGGTGCCGACCAGTAAGCGGGAGGTATAGGTTTTGCCAGCAATTTGCAGTGGCTTATCAAGGTTTGTATCAGACATTATATTTAGTTCTATATGGCTCGAAATAGTCGTGTTTAAAATATGGGGGTGGTGATAAAAGCTGGGCGTATTTTACGCGATTTTTTGCTTTAACCCGAATCTTTCACCGTAAAATCCCCGACAGATTTTTTAAGGGGGAAATGCCGGCTGCGGCGGTGTTTTATTATTGGCTGCCGCCGCCGATGGCCTGCACGATTTCGACCTGATCCTGATCGTTCAGGATGGTGTCGGCAAAATTACTACGTGGCACGATGTTCTGATTAATCTCGACGGCCAGGCGTTTTTCGCTTAAATCAAGAGCTTGCAGAAGTTGTTTGATGGTGGTGTTGTGCTCTAGTTGTTTGTTGTTTCCGTTAAGGATGATGGTGATCATAAATGGTTTTCCTGGGGCGGGTCGTTTTTGTGCCATTTCGTCATGCAAAGCTGAAAATCGTGAATATTGTGCTATAAATTTAGCAAATAATTATAGTAAATCATGTGCGTACTATCTGTGGTTCATCATTCTATTACAAGCTCGTTGCTAGTGTGTACAAATAATCTGGAATAAATTTATGTTTAAGCAGTTGTCAGCATTGTTATTTTTACTGTGCTTTCTTGGTTTTAATGTTTCTGCGGCCAATAACCCTTTTGCAAAAAAAGATGTGCTGAATGTTGGCAAAGAGGTCTCCTGGAAAATCAATAAAGAAGCCGTTCTGGCTGAAAAAACCGTTGGCGATGACAAAGGGACTTTTTATCACCTGACCTTTGATAATAAACAGATCAAGTTGAGCATCAGTAAAGATGCGGCTGGTGACAAGCCAAAAAAATTCAATCAGCTGGAAGTGAAAGATGTAAAGATCGATGGCAAACAAAATCCTCTGTTTAAATGGTGCCTGAATAATCAGGAGCGCCATAATCGTTTTTTGCAACAGGGGCTGAATGTTAAAAAAGAGGTTTGCATCATTGATGGTGATGCCGGCACGTTTATTATGCGACTGAACAAGGATACTTTGCTGTCACTGCAAAATGGTCGCCGTCTGTCAATTATGTTGAAGCCGTTTCGCACACCGCTGGTGTTAAATTACGACATCAGTGATTTCAGGGATATGTACCTGGCTTTAAACGCCAGACCTGCGCCGGTAGTGGCTGCTCCCGTTGTCAGAAAAGCGGCAGCGGTAAAACCTGCTCGAAAATGCTGGGCGGGAGCACCGCCAAAATACAGCATGATAAAATCTGTTGAGTATGATTGCGATGATGCCACGGCAAAACTGGATGCAGAGAACGGGATAAGCAAGCTGGTGAATAAGGAAAAAGAAAAAGAGAGGAAGCTGGCTGCTGAAAAAGAGAAAAAGAGAAAACTTGCAGAAGAGAAAAAACAGAGAGCGCTGGCTGCAAAGTTAAAGCAGGAAGAATTACTGCGGGCAGAAGCCGCTGCACTGGCCGCCAGCCAGGCGAAGCAGGCGAAGATTAATAGTGAAATTACGGCAAAAATGCTGAAGGTGTGTAAAAAACACTGGAGTCAGGGCAAGCACCGTTGTTATTGTCAGAAATATATCGAGCATGCGCCGGCCAGTATTCAGGCAAGTTCTACCTGTAAATAGCGTTAACGTGGTTTAAACCGCGTGGTTAATTCGGTAACATGAAGCAACGTCCCGGCGTTGCTTTTTCATGTTCAGGGAAGCAATGTAAAAATGTCGGTGGATAATCTGGATTATAAAGGGATGATTATACGTGTGGCTTTGGGAGTGGTCGAAAAAACCAGTTTACAAATTAACGATATCATTGAGTCTGCCGGTATGTGTTTGATGGTTCCGGTAAAAAATATCAGTCTGACGCAAACAACTGGCTCATCTTTGACTGCGTCATCTACATAAAAAAGAAACAGGAAAATGCCGGATTGTATTATTGTTGGTGGCGGTGCGATTGGTTTGTTAACCGCACGCCAGTTGTTTTTGCAGGGCGTGGATGTGCTGTTGCTGGAGAAGGGCGTGCTGGGCGGTGAGTCATCCTGGGCCGGTGGCGGTATTGTTTCGCCGCTTTATCCGTGGCGGTATGATGACTCGGTAAACATACTGGCCGAGCGCAGCAAAAAAATCTATCCTGAATTATGCAAAACATTATTTGAAGAAACCGGCAGTGACTGTGAGTTGATCAACTCGGGTCTGTTCACCGTGGTTGGCGATAATGATCAGCCGGAAATTCTGGCGTGGGCAAAAAAATGGTCGATTGATGCCAGCTTTGTTGATGATGCCGATGCCATACATGCTATCGAAAAATCTGTCGGTGATGTGGTTGATAAAGGAATATGGATGCCTGACATCTTGCAGGTGAGAAACCCAAAGCTGGTCAATGCCTTGAAAGCATCTTTCGATTATTTATCAATTCCCTATCTGGAGCACACAGCCGTGGACGAGATCATCGTCGAGAACGGCAAGGTTTCCGGTGTGCGTACGAAGCAGAAAACGTTTTTTGCTGATAAAATTATTATTGCCAGTGGTGCATGGAGCGCGCAATTTAGTGTCACGCAAGCGTCTGTTAATGTGTTGCCGGTAAAAGGCCAGATGATTATGTATAAAGGCGCGCCCGATCTGCTAAAACGCATTGTTCTTTCTGAGGGGCATTATGTTATTCCACGCAAGGATGGCCGGATACTGGCAGGCAGCACGCTGGAGAAAATCGGTTTTGATAAATCGACCTCATCTGTAGCTTTGGATGAGCTGCATCAGGCGGCGGTTGAGCTGGTGCCTTTGCTGGCAGATTTGCCTGTCGAGCGGCAGTGGGCAGGTTTAAGGCCGGGCACTGAAAAAGGCATACCTTATATATGTCAGCATGATGATGTTGAAGGTCTGTTCATTCATGCTGGGCACTTCAGGAATGGTATCGTGCTGGGTGCCGCATCAGCGGAACTGATGGCCGATATGATTTTGCAGCGAAGACCCTGGTGTGATGCGGTGCCCTACAGCATGACCGCTGCGCACTGAAAAGAATCATGCCGGAATAGCTCCAACTGGTAGAGCAAGTCATTCGTAATGACGAGGTTCGCGGTTCGATCCCGCGTTCCGGCACCATATGAAGTAGTGAATAGTGAGTTTTAAAACCAGAAGTGTTTGAGCTCCCGGTTTTAACTGTTCACTATTAGTTATTCACTATTCACTGCCTTTCTAGAAGTTCGGTTTAATCGGTGCTTCTTTATACATGGCTACGCTGGACATGATTTCTTCCTTGGCATCTTCAATATTGCCCCAGCCTTCAACGCGCACCCACTTTCCTTCATCCAGGTCTTTATAATGTTCAAAGAAGTGGGCGATTTGTTCCAGCAGCATGGGTTGCATGTCATCGATGGTTGCAGCATGTTGATAAGATTTGCACAGCTTGTTGATGGGTACAGCGAGAATTTTGGCATCATCGCCGGATTCATCGGTCATTTTTAATACGCCAATTGGGCGACATTGAATCACTGAGCCGGCAATCAACGGCACAGGAGTGGTTACCAGTACGTCAACTGGGTCGCCGTCTTTCGACAATGTGTGAGGCACGTAGCCGTAGTTGCAGGGGTAGTGCATGGCGGTGCTCATGAAGCGGTCAACAAACATGGCACCGGTGTCTTTATCAACTTCATACTTGACGGGGTCGCTGTGTGCCGGTATTTCGATAATGACGTTTATTTCTTCAGGAAGTTTGTCGCCGGAGCTGACTCTATCTAAATTCATAGCTTTCTCTTTTATTAGGGTTTTCTAATATAGATTCTATATTATTTTACGGGTGCTGACCTTATTATGTCCTTATATTGGACTAAACTGGGCTTGTTTGCGTAAAAATATCGTGATTTCACCAAAAAATACGGCACCCCATGACGAAAAACAACCGTTATTTGGCCAAAGTAAGCCATTTATCTGCAATAACACCCTTCCTGTCACTATCTTCTGGCAATTCAAAATTACTGGTCTTAAATTAGAATCATGAAAAAGAACTCGGGATTCACACTAACTGAATTAATGGTAACGCTGGTTATTGTCGGCATTATAGCGGTGATCGGCGGGCCATCATTAAGAACGTTTGTTCAGGGGAGCCAGTTGGTCTCGTCATCGAATGAACTGGTGTCGGCCCTGCATGTGGCTCGCAGTGAAGCGATTAAGCTAAATAGAAGAGTCACAATCTGTGCCAGCATAGACGGGGTTTCCTGTAGTGGCGGGGAAAAGTGGCAAAAAGGCTGGATTGTGTTTATTGATGCTAATGGCGATCATGTAGGCACGGGTAGTACGTGTAGCTCGGTTGCCGATATAAATACAGATTGCCTGTTGCGAGTGCATGACGTTATTGATGAGGTGAGTCAGACGTTGTCGATAACGGGTACATTGGATTCTAATAATCAACCTGTTCAATGGTTCACTTTTACTTCAAGAGGTTTGCCAAAAGAAGCCGGTTCTTCACGCTCTGGTGTTTTTGCAGTTTGTAGTTTTGATGATTCAAATAATATTGTTGGCTCTCGCGCAGTGGTTTTAAGTGTGTCAGGGCGAGTACGTATTTCTGATAATGCAGCGGTAATTTCCTGTCCGGCCGCTCCATAAAGGCATTAAGAATGATGAATAATAGAAAATTCAATATTACCAGTGGTCGGGGTTTTACCTTACTCGAAGCATTGATTGGTTTTATGATTTTATCAGTGGGCATGCTGGGTATTGCTTCATTGCAGGCTATTTCGCTCAAGGCGGGTAAATCATCTGTTTATAGCTCGGTTGTAATGATGAAGGTGGAAGAGTTATTTGAGAGTATGCGAGTCAATCCCACACCTGAAGCGTTAGCAGAATATGCTGCATCCGGTAGTGGTTCAGGCACAAATAATAACTGTAGCGGTGCGGTTGTTTGTTCTGCTACAGAGTTAGCGCAAGATGATATTTTCTGGTGGAAGAAAAATCTGTCGGCAGGTTTGCCGGCTACTACAACATCTATTACTTATGTTGCAGCAAATGCAGCAAGCCCATCAAAGATGGCAAGTGTAACAATCAGTGTCAACTGGGATGAGCGTGATAAAACCGCAGGTGGAAGTGTTTCGAGATCATACTCCACCACCGCTAACATCTGCACCGGTGTCCCCTGTTAAGCAGCAAGGTTATGGTTATGACTTTAATGGCAAAAAAACGGTCTGAAGGTTTCTCACTGGTTGAGTTGATGGTGGCGATGGTTGTCAGCCTGATAATTATCAGTGGTGCTTTCACGATGCACAACTCGACACGAAAAATACAGGTTAAAAATGAAGAGCAAATGGATATGGTGGCTGATGCACGGTTTGCTATTGAAATGATTGCTTATGATTTACGCCATGCAGGTTCGTGGGGCGGCACCAATAAAGATGGTTTGATTGCATGCAGGTCAACGGATACTACCTGTGGTGCACCGCTTGCTGCTGGTAATGATTGCGCTATCGCTGGTAACCCGGTGTGGGCTTATGATTTATCGCGACCGGTTTTTGCTACTGACGCAGCAAACCCCTATTCCACTACCTGCATTCCTGCGACAGAAGGTTACCTGGCTGGTACAGATGTGCTGGAAGTTCGTTATGCCGATTCAAATGCTATCGCGTCTGCTGATTTAAAAGCGGGCCAGGCTTATGTGAGAAGTAACTTTATTAATGGCCAGGTTTTTTCTGGTAATACGCCACCAGAATTGAAGGCATATGAGTCATCTGCGCTGACAGCTAATCATGAGTTGCACGCCTACGCTTATTACATCAGTGATCATACGGATGTTGATGGTGACGGTATTCCTTCATTGCGTCGAGCCTCATTGGTGAGCGGGCCGTCGATACAGTCACAGGTTCTGGTTTCTGGCGTGGTTGATCTGCAGGTGCAATTTGGTGTGGATACAACGGGCGACGGGTTTGTTAACCGTTATGATTCGCCTGCTACAGTCACTGCAGATAATAACTGGTTCAATGTTTATGCGGCCAAAATCTGGTTGCTGATGCGTACGGATAAACAGCAGCCGGGAGTTGATACATCAAAAACTTTTGATATTGCAGGCGCACCGGTTTCAGTAGGTGGTCAGGATGATTTTCGTTATTTCATGGTTTCCAGTGTTGTTGATATGAGAAACCTCAGGCAGTTATAGATTGTTCGAGAGAATGTTATGTGTGCAATAAAGCAAAAAAACGGTCAACAGATAAAAAATAATCAACAGGGTTTTGTCCTGGTTATGGCGCTGGTGTTGTTGGCGGCAATGACGTTAATTGGTGTGTCATCAATGGGTGGTGCCAGTATGGAGTTAAAGGCTACAGCAAATGCACGCCAGCACCAGATTGCATTTAATGCGGTTCATTCCTTGCTGGAATATACCTTGTCGGCTGATGCGGTTACGACAGCGAATGTTCCGATTGATTATCAAATTGCTGATCTTAATGTAACGCAAAATGTAACGCATACCCTGGCGAATGCATCGTCTTTACAGGCTTCAATTGTCTTTGCGGGTTGTTCTTCGGGTGTTGGTAGTAGTCTCGAAGCCGGTAAGGGTGTTAGCTATAATTTTTATAATATTACCGCCAGCGGATCCAATACTACTGGCACATCAGTATCGTTACAAAACCGGGGTGTACGTTATCCATCTGCTTCGTGCGGATCTTTATAATAGGTGAAAACATGAAAAATTATATACCAGTAGTATTTTTAATGATGGTCGCGCCACTCGCTGTAGCGGGTACTGATTCAAGAGTTTCTACCCAGAAGCTGAGCACGGTTCACCACAGTGTGATGGTTGAAAATTACAATGCGCTTGAATCTGAGTCGTTACGGATAAGTCTTAATGATGGCCTGAACGGTTTTGTTGAAGGCAAAGTGTGTGACTCATGTGAAGAAATAAGAGTAACCATCACGCCGCAAACAAAGGCCTATGAAAACAGGTCTGAAGTGCCACTGAAAAGAGCAGAGTCGCGTATAGGACGGTATGCCACAGTTATTTATGATGTAAAAACAAAACAGGTTAGCGAGATTCGCTGGTAAGAGATTCCAGGAATGGAGCACCTTGAAATTAATGGTTAGATATTGTTGTAAAGTATTTTAAATATATAAATGGCATTGCAATCATGAAGCAGGATGAGAGAAATATTATGTTTACGCTTACAAAAAAATTAAAACTTACTTTGATTAGTGCGTTGTATGGAATGATGGTTTCATTTCCTGCTGTTGCTGAGGACATCGAGATATACACATCGTCAAGTTCAACAAGCTCGTCATCACAGGCAAACGTTTTGTTTGTGCTTGATACCTCTGGCAGTATGGATACTCTGGTTTCTACTCGAGCTCCTTACAACCCCGCAACAGACTATTCGGGTGGTAATGCTTGTTATGACAACAACCGTGTTTACGCCATCATCGACCCCTATGATTTCCTGTATGCGGGCTCTAACGGTGTAACCAATGCTGAAGTTCTGTGTTCTTTCAGTACAAACGGTTTTAATACTTATGTAAGACAGGTAAACAGGACGGCCGTGGTTTGTGATGCGGCGGACTCGCTGGATACTACAGGTTTTTATACGGGAACTATTTCACAGTATCGTAATGATGACTGGGATAGCAGTCTGGCGGTGGATGACTTAAATGCTTTTATTGAGTGTGAAACTGATCGAGGTGTGCACGGGGAAAACACCGGTGATGCAGCCGTGTGGGCATCAAGCAGTAGTCCACCAGCCTGGTCTACTTCGTCTTCAAATGAAATAGACTGGGGGAATATCGGTTTCAGCAAAAGCCTGTATAGCGGCCGTTACCTGAACTACATCATCAATACGCCCGCTATTACCAGTCGCTCACGTATCGATATTATGAAAGATGTGATGACAAATCTGGTGAACTCGGTTACCGGTGTGAATATTGGCCTGATGCGGTTTTCAAGTAATGGTAATGGTGGCATGGTTGCAACGGCGATTGATGATATCGGCCCGATAGGTGCCACGGGCACTGGTACGCAGCGTCAGATATTTATTGATGAGCTGAACAATATGACAGCAAGCGGTAATACGCCTTTGTCAGAAACTTTTTATGAAGCGGTAATGTACTTCCAGGGCAAGGGCGTTGATTATGGTATTGATTCAACAGAAGGCAACTGGTCCAATGGGCCGCTTTACCCCAGTACCGCAGCATCACGTTCGGGAGATACGTACATCTCTCCTATAACCAATGAGTGCCAGAAAAACTATGTGGTTATTTTAACGGACGGTGATCCGGTAAGTGATGAATTAAATGCGACACGTCGTGGCAGAATAGGCAGTGATGTTATTGGCTGCGGTACTACTAATAACTGCCTGGATGAAATCGCCCGGTCAATAGGCAGCAATGACCAAAGTCCGGCGCTAAATGGTGAACAGGTTATTTCTACATACACCATTGGTTTTGCTAATGCGAATCCGTTGTTGCAGCAGACAGCTGATGAAAGCATGGCGGCGACAGGTGTTGGTGAGCGTTTCTATGCAGACAATGCCATCTCGTTGGCATCTACTCTGAACAGCATTATTGGTAATGTTTTTGATACCAATGCTTCCTTCTCTTCACCAGCGGTTTCGGTGAATGCGTTTAATCGTTCTGTACACCTTAATGACCTGTACTTTACTTTGTTTAAACCTGTCATTGGTTCTCGCTGGCCGGGCAACTTCAAGAAATATAAACTGGAATTTGTTGTTGACAGCAATGATAGCGACAATGATGGTGATACAACTGAGCGCTTGCCGATTATTGCGGATGCAAATAGTACGGCTTCAGCGCCGTTGAATGCGGTTGATTCTGCGACCGGTTTCTTTTCTAACAGTTCGCAGAGTTACTGGTCAGATTATGCCGATGGCTCTGATATTAGAGAGGGCGGTGCTGCCGGTGAGTTTGAGAATAACGGTCAGCGTAATGTTTATACTTTTACCGGTACCTACACCGATAATAATGGTGTCTTTACCCCCGGCACGGCAGCCGGTGATCTGACATCAACGGTTAATGCGGTAGACAAGAGTAATACCGATATTACCGAAGGCATGTTGGCCATTACAGGCTTGCCGCCTAAAATATCACCAACACCGCGTATAGAAACCTTGCTGGACTGGACATCAGGTCTCGATGTGTTTGATCTGCACGGAGCAACTGGAACGACTAATGACCAGCGCCTGGAAATGGGTGATCCTATGCACTCCCAGCCAGCACTGGTGCAATATGGTGGTTCAGCTACCAGTCCCGACCTGGTTGCCTATGTTGCTACCAATGATGGTTATCTGCATGCGATTGATGTAGATGATGGCCGTGAACTGTTTTCTTTTATTCCACAGGAATTGCTGCCTAATCTGAATACATTGATGGATAATAATGCGGGTAATAAAGTTTATGGCCTGGATGGTGATGTTGTTGCCTGGGTTAATGATGTAAATAAGGATGGTGTAATCAGTGGTGCCGGTGAACATGTTTATCTGTATGTAGGTATGCGTCGTGGCGGCAATAATATTTATTCGATTGATGTAACCGACCGGAACAGCCCTAAGCTGCGCTGGGTCATTAAAGGCGGTGTTGGTGATTATGCTGAGCTTGGTCAGACATGGTCGAGTATTAATGTCGAGAAGATCAAGGATGGCAGCACTGAAAAAACAGTATTAATTTTTGGTGGTGGTTATGATACTAACCAGGACTCAGCCACAGTAAGAACAGCAACCGGTGACAGTGTCGGCAGAGCGGTATATATTGCAGATGCAATAACGGGTGAGCGGTTATGGTCTGCCGGCCCGGGTGGAGATCTGGCTCTTACTGAAATGAAATACAGCATCCCTGCACGTGTTAAACCGCTTGATCTGAGAGGTGATGGTTTTATTGATCGCCTGTATGTTGCGGATACCGGTGGTCAGATATTCCGCTTTGATATTGATAATATAAACGGTGCAGCGCTGGCTTCTTCTATTACCGGCGGCCGCATTGCAGACCTGGCGGTTGATAACAGCATTGCTGATGCGCGACGTTTTTATTATCCACCGGATGTTGCCCTGATTTCAGAACGTGGCAAATCGTCTTATCTGGCGCTGGCTATCTCTTCAGGTTTCCGCGCACATCCGAACAACATGGATATACAGGATCGTATCTATATGCTGAAAGATACTGACGTATATAATGTGCCCAGCTCTTATGTGACCCTGACCGAGTCAGACCTTTATAATGCGACATTAAACCTGGTGGCGGGTGATGGTACTGCAGCGCAGAATGATGCTGCAAAAGCAGCGCTGGCTAATACCGAAGGCTGGTATATCTACCTTGATGATGAAACCACGGCGGGTAACTGGAAAGGTGAAAAAGGTCTGTCAGAAGCGTTGATACTGGAAGGTACGGTTATTGTGACCACGTTTGTACCAAATACGACAACCTCCAGTTGTAGCCCTGTGGCAGGTAACGGTAAGGTGTTCTTTATGAATGTTCTTGATGCTTCGCCGGTGATAACGGCAACCACTGACCGCCGTCCGGGTCGCCATCTTTATGGCATTGCCAAAACAGGTATTCCGCCACAGCCAACCACTACATTATGTAAAGACTGTGAGCCAACCATCTGTATTGGTACAGAGTGTAAGGCCGCTGATTTCCTTAAAGGTGTTCGCCGAACCTACTGGCATGAGGTAGAAAAATAATGAAAAAAAATCGAGGGTTTACCCTGGTGGAGCTGATGATTGTAGTGGCAATCATCGGTATCCTGGCCAGCATTGCTTATCCTTCCTATACGCACTATGTAAGAAAAGCAGAGTGCTCGGATGGTGTCGATTCCCTGCTGTCTCTGGCGGGATTTATGGAAGAGTATTATATGAATAATGATACGTATGCCAATGCTGCGGTACCAAATGCAAGCAGCCCGGAAGGTTATTATGCGTTATCGATTACCCAGCAAACGGCGTTTGAATATAGTCTGCAGGCGGTTCCTGTTGATACCACGCAAAAAACACTGGCGCTGAATTCCCTGGGGCAGAAAACCGAGTCAGGTGGAACAAGTGGTACGGCGGTTAGTTGCTGGTAAAGGCTTCTAATCTTTGTGATTATGGCCGTAGTTCTTTAGGCAGCTGAAAACGTACGTTTTCAGCTGCCTTTTCATTGGTGATGATGGTGGTTTTAAACAGTGTTTCCAGATTGTTGATGACCTGCTGAACCAGTATCTCTGGTGCTGAAGCACCTGCTGTTACGCCGATAGCTTTTGCATTATCAAACCAGCTGTTATCGATATTGTCTGCGCCATCAATCAGGTAAGCCGTAACATTCTGTTTTTCTGCGAGTTCGCGCAGGCGGTTTGAGTTGGAGCTGTTTGCAGAACCGATAACCAGAAACACATCTACTTTATCTGTCAGCTCTCGCACAGCATCCTGTCTGTTTTGTGTGGCATAACAGATGTCGTCTTTGCGAGGCCCCTGAATGTCAGGAAATTTATTTCGTAATGCGTCAATGATGTTTTTTGTGTCATCGACGGACAGAGTGGTTTGTGTGACATAGGCCAGTGCTTGCGGGTTTTTTACTTCGAGCCGCATAACATCTTCAACGGTTTCCACCAGATAAATGCTGCTGTGAGGATTGTTCTTGTACTGGCCGAGCGTACCTTCAACTTCGGGGTGGCCGGTGTGTCCGACCAGAATAACATCCTCGGCATTCTGTTCGTGGCGGGCGACCTCCAGGTGAACCTTGGTCACCAGTGGGCAGGTCGCATCAAAAATTCGCAGATTGCGGGCGTTGGCTTCATTGCGTACTTTTTGTGAAACACCGTGTGCGCTGAAAATTACCGTTGCGCCATCGGGAATTTCATCAAGCTCTTCGACAAAGATGGCACCTTTTTTTATCAGGTCGTTTACCACGTAACGGTTATGTACCACTTCGTGGCGCACATAAATGGGTGCGGAAAAAAGTTCCAGCGCGCGTTCGACGATGTCGATGGCTCGGTCAACGCCGGCGCAAAATCCATGTGGGTTGGCGAGGTATATTTTCATGGTTCTGTCAGCCGATTTCTGCATGGGCGTTATTAATGCCTAAAATTTCAACAGTAAAAATAATTTCATGACCGGCGAGAGGGTGGTTGAAATCGATTTCGGCAGTGTCGCCCTTGATGCTTACCACGGTGCCGGGAATTTCATTGCCATCCGGCGATTCAAAAGAATATGACAGACCGGCTTCGGGCTGCAGGTCGGCCGGGAAGTCAGACAGCGGCATGTCGTGAATATTCTCTTCGTCGCGCAGACCAAAGCCCTGTTCGGGGGTCAGCGTCAGCGTTTGCGTATCACCTTCTTTCAGGCCGAAGATAGCCAGTTCCATGCCATCGGTAATGTCGCCTTCACCCATGGTGATTTCAACCGGATCATCATCGAAGCTGCTTTCTATAATGTTGTCATTGGCCAGTGCGATGCTGTAATGCATCAACACCAGGCTGTGCATGTTTATGGTGTCTGTCATGTGTTTTTGCCGCGCCGGCTTTCCTGAATCATATCAAGAATCAGCAGTCCTGCACCAAGCGTGATGGCGGAGTCTGCGATGTTAAATGCCGGAAAATAGTAAGTGGAATAATATACCTGAATAAAGTCGACGACTTCGCCGGTCATGGCGCGATCAATTAAATTGCCGATGGCACCGCCAAGAATAAGAGCGATGGCGACCTGTAACAGCTGGTTGTCTTTTTGTTGTTCGTCGCGGGTAATCTGTCGTAGCCAGAACAAGAGAAAGATGCTGATCACGGTAGACAGCACGACAAAGAAAATTCGTTGCCAGCCGCCGGCTTCACTTAAAAAACTGAAAGCCGCACCCTTGTTATACATCAGGGTGAAATTGAAGCCGGGAAAAATCGCCACGGCACGATGCAGCAACAGCTCGGCTTCAGCGATAGTTTTTGTCAGCTGGTCAAGAACAACAGTGAGTGCCGAAAGCCATAACCATTTCATAATTTTGTAGCCGGCTGTTTATGCAAAGCGACGTTGTTCGCCATCGCCATCAACATTTTCTACGCAGCGTCCGCAAAGTTCCGGATGCTTTGCGTTGCTGCCAACATCGTCGCGGTGATGCCAGCAACGTACGCATTTTTCATCCTGTGATGCGAGTGCTTTGATTTTAATGGTGTGGCCGCTGTCGATGGTGGTTTCGACGCAGCTATCGTCGGCTTCGTTAATATTTTGTACGCTGGCTTTGGAAGTGATGAGCACAAAACGCAATTCTTCTGCTAACGCTTCAAGTGTGTTTTGCAGCGCTTCATCAACATAAAGTGTTACTTCAGCATCCAGTGAGGAACCGATGGTTTTGTCTGCGCGCAGGGTTTCCAGTTCTTTGCTGACGCTGGCGCGAATTTCAAGAATGCTTTGCCAGAATGCCATGTTCATTTTTTCATCGGCATCCAGCGTGCTCAGTTCGTTGTACCAGTTTTCCAGCAGTACCGAGTCGCCACGTTCGCCGGGCAGTGACTGCCATAATTCTTCAGCGGTAAAACTTAAAATCGGTGCAATCCAGCGACACAGTGCTTCGCTGATATGATACAGCGCAGTCTGCGCCGAACGGCGTGCCACGCTGTTGCTCTGCGTGGTGTACTGTCGGTCCTTGATGATGTCGAGATAAAACCCGCCAAGATCGATGGTGCAGAAATGTTGCAGCTTGTGGTGAATTAAATGGAAATTAAATTCTCTGTAAGCGGCGATGATTTCATCTTGTAGTTCCAGCGTTTTGGCGACTGCCCAGCGATCCAGTGAAAGCATCTCGCTGTTGTCGAGTTTGTCAGTGGCCGGATCAAAACCGTTAAGGTTGGCCAGCAGAAAACGCGCGGTATTTCGGATGCGGCGATAAGCATCAGCGCTGCGTTTTAAAATCTCGTCGGAGACTGTCATCTCGTTGCTGTAGTCGCTGCTGGCCACCCACAGACGTAAAATATCTGCACCCAGTGTGCCGACGATTTTTTGCGGTGCAACCACATTGCCCAGCGACTTCGACATCTTCTTGCCGTTGGCATCGACGGTGAAGCCGTGCGTTAAAACTTTTTTATACGGCGCGACACCGTTGATGGCGGTCGAGGTGAGCAGTGATGACTGGAACCAGCCGCGATGCTGGTCAGAACCTTCCAGATATAAATCAGCCGGGAAGGGAAGCTTGTCGCGCTTGCCCAGTACGCAGGCGTGGGTCACGCCTGAGTCAAACCACACGTCCAGCGTGTCCGTGGTTTTGTCATACAAATCTGCATCGACACCAAGCTCACTGGTTTCCATGGAGAACCAGGCTTCGATGCCTGACTGTTTGATTTTTTGTGCGATCTGTTCGATTAAATTCTGCGTGTCAGGATGCAGCTCGCCGGTTTCTTTATGTACGAATAAAGTAATCGGCACCCCCCAGGTGCGTTGCCGCGAGATGCACCAGTCCGGCCGGTTGTTGACCATGCTCTCGATGCGCGCCTGACCCCAGTCGGGCAGCCAGGTGGTTTCAGCGATGGCTTTGTTGGCCAGCTCGCGCAGGCCGGCCTGATCCATGCTGATGAACCATTGCGGTGTGGCGCGGAAGATGATCGGTGTTTTGTGCCGCCAGCAGCAGGGGTAGCTGTGCTGCATTTTTTCATGTTTCAGCAACACGTGATTTTCTGCCAGCACTTCGATGATTTCCGGATTGACCTTGTTCACGTGTTTGCCGGCGAACATTTCTGTGTCCGCTAAAAATACGCCGTTGCCGCCGACCGGGTTATATACTTCCAGGTCGTAGCGGTTGCCGACAACAAAGTCATCCTGACCGTGGCCGGGGGCGGTGTGTACTGCGCCGGTGCCGGTTTCGGTGGTGACGTGGTCGCCAAGAATGATCGGCACCTGCTTGTCGTAAAATGGATGTTTCACCAGCAGGTTTTCTAATGCTGCGCCCTGACAGCTGGCCAGCAGTTGCGCGTCTTCGATGCCGTAACGTGCCAGCGCGCTTGCAGCCAGTGAAGCCTCCAGAATCAGGCGAACCGGGCCGTTGTCAGTTTTTATCTGGTACAGCTCATAAGTAAATTCCGGGTGCAGCGCCACCGCCTGGTTGGCGGGCAGAGTCCATGGCGTGGTAGTCCAGATGACGGCTGCGATGTCGCCTTCGCCATCAGTGCTGTTAAAAGCTTTTTCAAAGTCAGCGTTGTTCACCGCGGTAAACATCACGTCGATAGCGGGGGATTCTTTATCCTGATATTCAACTTCGGCTTCCGCCAGTGCTGAACCACAATCCAGGCACCAGTGCACCGGCTTGCTGCCCTGGTGCAGATGGCCTTTGTCGATGATTTTGCCCAGACTGCGCACGATGTCGGCTTCGAACTGGTAGTCCATGGTGAGGTAGGGTTTGTCCCAGTCACCCAGCACGCCGAGGCGGATGAAATCCTTGC
>WFOC01000010.1 GCA_015488295.1 Gammaproteobacteria bacterium | reverse complement strand
GCACAGATGAAGGCGCTGCCATCGCCAGCGGTTTTGTTTGCTGATTTTATTAATCCGGTGATGGTGGGAAAGCTTCGCCGTCGTTCGATTTCATTTGTGGACTGTGCCGGTAATGCCTCGTTTAAAAACGGGCCGTTTCAGCTGTATGTAAAAGGCAAAAAATCAACCCAGCTGCGCAGCAAGCGTGTGCGTGGGCGGGCGTTTAATGCCGCCGGTCTGAAGCTGATTTTTGCAGTTTTTAACCAGCCGCAGTTTCTTCAGGCCTCGTACCGTGAGATTTCAAACAAGGTCAATATTGCGCTCGGCAGCGTCGGGCCGGTGATTGATGATCTCTACGCTTCAGGTTACATTCTGGATGAAGGTGAGCGCCGGCTGGTTAACAAGAAACGCCTGTATGAACGCTGGGTGGACGGTTATCTGGAAAAGCTGCGGCCAAAACAGATTCTGGCTTGTTATACCAGTGATGATGCCAACTGGTGGAAAAAAGCCAGTCCGGCTGATTTTCACGGACTGTGGGGTGGTGAAGTGGTGGTGGCAAAATCAACGCCGTTTATGGTGCCGGAAACCATCAGCCTGTATTTCTCTTCGGATGTGCAGCAGAAAAAATTCGCTGATTTCTACGGCCTGCGTGAAGATATTGAGGGTGAGATCTGTGTTTATCGAAATTTCTGGTCGCCGAGTTATGCCGGTGATGATAATGCAGACGGCCTGAGTCCGATGATTGTTTATGCCGACATTGTCGATGCCATCAACCCCGGCAGCTGGGATGTGGCCAAGACCTTTTATGGTGAAACCATCGCACACCTGCTGCAGGATTAGCGCTGACCCTGTATGGCTCGCCCTGTTACCACAGAGTTATATGATCGCCTGCAGTCGCAGGTGCATGTCTGGTTTTGCCAGCCGTCGCTGATACATGACGCGCAGAAACTGGCGGAATATGAAGCGGTGTTATCAAACCGGGAAGTCGAGCGCTACCGGCGTTTTCAATTTGATAAAGACCGGCGCGGCTATCTTGTTGCGCACGCCCTGTTGCGCCATGCTCTGTCAAAGTATGCCGGGTTGCCGGCTTCGCAGTGGCAGTTTGATATTGGCGAGCACGGCAAGCCGGTGTTGCATTCATCGGTGTTGCCGGATCTTCACTTTAATCTGACGCATACCGAAGATTTAACTGCCTGCGTGATTTCCTCGGGCCGGCGCTGCGGTATCGATGCAGAAAATATTCACAGAAAAAATAAACTGGACGCGGTTGCGCGCCGGATGTTTGCTGAAGAGGAGCTGGCGCAGCTGGATGAGAAAAATACCGAAACACAGTTTTATGCGTTCTGGACGTTGAGAGAAGCTTATCTCAAAGCTCTGGGAACCGGGCTGGCGGCTTCCTCGAAAGATTTTTATTTTGATCTAAAGCCGCCGGGCGCTGCGTTGCGTTGCAGGAATGCTTTATCCGGTGGTGCTGAAAACTGGCGGTTTAGCCTGTTTGAGCCAACACCGGTGCATATGCTGGCGGTTGGTGTTGAATCGAGTGATGATGTGCCGGTTGTGGTGAGTGAGCTGATTCCCTGACCATTAATAATCCTGCTGTATTTCGTGCTGATTCTAAATATTGGAAGCGGCGGTGTGCGGTGTTTATTTTTCTCTGTTTCAGTATACAATGAAGTGGCGTGTAACCAAGGGATGTGTTCAATGAGCGATCAAAAGATAGAGGTGCGTGTAACCGAGACAGGTCAGGTTATGCCGGTCACCGTTTTCAGTAAACGCGCGGACAGGATTGAAGTGGTGTTGGGTGAAGGCGTGCACAGTGTGAAATGTGAGCTGGTGCTTAATGCCAGTGGTAATGCCTATGCCGGTTCTGCCATGGGACGTGAAATTGTCTACGAGCGTCGTCGCGAAGAAGTAGAGCAGGATCTTGTTCTGGAAAACCATGACTACCGTGATTCAAGGCGGCGTTAAATGGGCTTTGCTTTGCCGTGGGGTCAGCATAGATGACAACGCTTTACGACATTGCAAGATTTTGTGACGCGTTTGAGGCGCAGGTGGCCGCCATAGATTGTCTGAAGCCCGAGTCTGTTCCTGAAAAAGACTGCGGGCACATTCTGCTCTATAAAAAATCCCTGGTCATGTCGGCCATCGACACTCTCGCCGGGCTTCGTTTTACCAGAGAAAACTACAGAGAACTTAATCAGCAAAACAAAAAACGTTTTGTGCGCTTTATTGCCGAGTTCGGTGAATGGAAAAACGGGCCGCTGGTTAGTGTGCCATATTTATTTGAACAACTGGCGCGGCGAGATTTGAAAGAGGGTGCATTGTACGATGCATTGCATCGCAGGCTGATAAAGTACGAAGACAAGGGTGATGGCGCAATTCTTCATATTGATGACATTGATGTTATGGCAGCGGCGTTGTTTGAGCTGGCAAAGACCGAGTACGAAGAGCAGCTGATTTTAAAGAGTCAGCATTTTTCATTGTTTTATGAATACAGAAACTGCAAGGCAAATAATCTGAACGAGACCGGTGGCGTAATGGAAATGTTTCAGTATGCGCAGCCAAATTATTATTCAAACACGCGAAGTGAGTTTCATGATCTGGCGCAGTGGCAGTTGTCATATCCGCTGGCGCACTTTAATGCCCTGTTTTCTTGTAGCCTGAGTAATATGAAGCACTATTTTATTAAGGCAAATATCAATCCTTACTCGCTGGTGATGGATAGCCGGTGGCGTGCGTCATAAAAAATATGCGTTGTTATTTTTTGATACTGTTGTTTTCTTTTATTCTTTTTGCAGAGAATGCTTGCGCGACTGATAGTGAAACAAGAATTGTTTTTGTTGATGAAAATGATAAAGCGTTTAATGCCGAGATTGTGCGCTGGTGGTATTCGGGGCAGCGTGGCAACAAGGTTGAGCTTAAGTGTGTTGATGATCGATGTGACGAACGGTTATTGAAGCAGGGCTGGTCGGATGCGATAATTATCGCCGCAAACACGACAGTGGTCGAGCCTGGTGATGATTCCTGCTGGAAGCTTTATTATGGTGAAGCCTTGCTCGATTCGCCTGTGCAGGAAATTAAAATCGTGATGCGCTATAAAAATAAAATTTGCAGGTAACAAGGTTTTTATAAGCGCAGTGCGATCAGATTATTTAATTAATGTTCAAATGAAAGGGACGATATATGAATACTAAAAAGCAGGTTAAGTGCAGTCTGGTTAAAAATTCTCTGGCAGGCGCACTGTTTTTCATCGGCAGTGTTTCTTCTGCGGCAGCCGCGTTGCTGGTTGGTTCCTCCTTACCGATTACCGAAGCTGTAAATGTCCAGGCGATTATTGTTTCTGATGATGGCGGCGCAAATACCGCAGAATTTTTTGGCGATAATATTCAGCAATCAATTATTGAAGGTTTTATCGATGATATCTGGGCGCAGGCTGGTATTGATATTAATTTCTTGCCGGCGAATACATGGAACAGCAGTTTTGCTAATAGCGGCTCAGGCTCTTCGACAGTGACCAGGCCAACGTCTGATTTGAATACTATTGTTGCTGACGGTATTGCTGCGGGTGTGGCGAGTGCCGACCCCAATGTTATCAATATGTATTTTGTGAATGTTGCGGCTGGATTCAGTCTTTTGAGTGAAAACTCGGCGGCCGGTCTGGCATTTGTTAATGATAATGGTATTACCCAGTATGTCGGCAGTAATCTGTTAGGTTTTACCGGCGGGCAGGAAGTTATTGCCAGTGTGGTGGCGCATGAAATCGGCCATAACCTTGGTCTGGGTCATACAACTGAAACAGATAATTTACTGAACTCTGGCAGTGACGGGCAGCTTTTAAATGCGAGTCAGATTTCAACAGCGCTTGCCAGCGATTTTTCGGTGGCGGTTGTACCTGTGCCGCCGGCGCTAGTGCTGTTTTTATCGGGGCTGGGTGTTCTGGGTTTTTACAGGCGCAAGCGCATCTGATTAAACCCCCTGTCTGATACGCCTTCGTTCCAGTTCGTTGATGCAGCGACCGATCAGTCGCGACTGAGTTGCTGAAAGATCGATAAACTGGGTGCCGATAAACTGCGTGTTGCGTGCCGGAATACTTTTCGCGAATCGCAGTTCGACGGTGCAGTCTATCCATTCATCTTTGGCAAGCTGGATGGTACATTTATGCATGGCACCTTTTTCCATGATGGTTTTGTCCGGTAACATAATCATGCCTGCGCCACCGTAGGACAGGTTGTGCAGTTCGCCTTTAACTTTCTCGCCTTTTTTGTTTTCAACGAAGACCGGTAGCTTCATTGTCACGGGAATGCGCGCCCTGAATGTTTCGCGACGCTGCCGGTGTTCCACCAGACTGGGTATGTCCATGTAGTAAGTGACCAGATTGTCTTTGTTGCCGGCATGCTGCAGGGTTGTGGCAAACTGAATATCAACGCCATCAAGTTTGCCTCTGGCAATAAGTGCGCGTTCTTCGATCAGTTGCTGGTGGCCTGTTGATGGCAGCAGCTCATCGAGTAGAAGGTGGTCCTGCTCGACGCTTACAATGCAGCTGGTATAGTGCTGCTTGTGGTTCGGTATTCTTACGGTGAGAGGCGTGTAGTGTTTGGTAAAACGCTGAAGAAATTTTGATATTTTTTCTGTGCCGGTTATGTGATCGCTGTCGGGTAGTGGCGGGTATGTGTCGATTTGTGTTTTTGCGCCCATGTGCTTCTTGTCTGGCTGTATAAAGATAGGGCAAGAATAGAAGTGCTTTCGGAAAAAGTCCAGCCAAACATTTTTTCTGTGCGGGTGTTTTTGCTGAAATTTTAATTGTTGTCTGGCTGGTGACTTACCGGGTCGGTGAGCTGCTTGCTTAGTTCGTCGGCAAGAGCGGTGGCTTTTTTCAGTTCGTCCGGTTTGAGTATCGAGGCGATCAGGTCGCGGTAGTTGGCGGCAAGGCCTGATCCCTGTTTGGCCGCCATGTCCATCCAGGCGTAAGCCATCAGGTAATCCATAGCTACGCCCTCTCCTTTGAAATATTTTGCGCCCAGTTTGTAGCGTGCGCTGGTGTGTCCCTGCTGTGCGGCCTTGCGATACCATTCGATGGAGCGTTTGTGGTCGACGGGAATGCCGTGACCGTAACCATACATTTCGCCCAGGTTGAATTCAGCGGTGGCGCTGCCTTGGGCGGCTGCTTTTTTGAACCACTCCAGCGCTTTGGTCGCGTTGCGTGTTACGCCGAGTCCCCTGGCGTACATTTCGCCAATATTTACCTGGCTGTTTACATCGCCCTGTTCGGCCAGGTTTTGCCACAGGTTCAGGGCTTTTTGATATTCGCGGGCTTCAAACGCAGCCATGCCGTCTTCGAAGGTGTCGGCAAATGCTGCAGGTGCGAGTGTAAGGAGTGTTAAGCATACGATGACAGAGATAGATTTCATGATAAAGCCTTGTGTGATACGGGTTTTGTTGTTGTGACAGAGTCGGGGTGTTTGCTTATTTGCCATGGCAGTAAAAACATAATTCAGACTGCTGCAATGGTTTGCGTAACAGTTTGGGCAGGGTAAGGGTGTTGTGAACGTCATGACAGGTGGCGCACTCTACGAAGCCGCTGAAGAATGGCAGTTCGGAAGAAAACATCTGGCCGTGTGTAAAGTGGCAGTTTGTGCATGACGGTGTCTGGTTCTGGTGCTTCCAGCGGACGCTTACCGGGTGATCGTCGGACAGGTCTGTGGCAAGGTTTGCTGTACCGGAAATATATGTGCTGCCCCAGTTGTCGGCAAAGCTGTCGACGGCGATGGTTCCGTCGTGGCAGGAGAGGCAGAGTTTTGTTATGCCCAGTGGTTGTGATTCAGGTTGTACGACCATGCTCGGACTACTATACATAGTGAAGGTTGATGTGGTTATTTCGTGGTTCCACAGAGGGGCATCTGTGGCGGCGCTGTCGGCTGTGTGTGGTGCGTGACAGACCTGACAGATTCTTCCGCCCGACCATCCCTGACTAGAGAAATCATGTGCCGAACCAGCGATGCTGCCGAATACAGATGTTATTCCCGTAAAGAAAAAAAACAAGCATATCAGGCCGGCATTAAAAAAGAGGTTGCCTGCTGTTTTCATTGTGTCACCAGTCCGTAAGCCGGGCGCGCACCGAATGCTCGCCCTGTGAGAGGGGCAAAAACCGAACCACGCTATCAATCTACCCGATTTGGTATGCAATAAACTTGATCGAACTCAATTAAATGACTTAATCCGGGCAGGGTTAATCGGGTGTTTCCGGTCGCTGAAGTGAAGTAAAAACTGTTTTCTGGGCTATTGTAAAGTAGGTGTTTGCACAGTCTGGAGTGAGGTTGTTGATGGAAAAGAGGGTTTTTATTGCGGTATTGATGCTGGTGAGCATGTTTCTGCTTTCCTGTGGCGGCTCATCTGGTGATGGTGTCAGCGTGGGCGCGGGGCGGGCTGAATATTATGTTGATGCCAGTGCTGGTGATGATGCAAATGATGGGCGATCACAGGCGCTTGCCTGGCGTACTCTGGCAAAGATTGAAAGCGTGGATCTTTCAGCCGGTGCTACTGTTTATCTAAAGCGTAATGAGGTCTGGTCTGAATCGCTGGTGATACCGGGAAATGATTTTGTGCTGGATGCCTATGGAACGGGGGCGAAGCCACTGCTTGATGGTGCGGTGCCGGTAATGATTTCCAGTGATATTGGCGGTGGTATTTATGCTTATGATGCTGTGCTTGCTGCTGGAGAAGGTTTGGGAAATGTAAAAGACAGCGTGGGCATGATGAAGTTTGTTGCGTGGCAGTCAGATGTTGCGACAACGCTGGGCATCGCGCCGCCGGGAAGTTACACATATGACTACGGTATGAACCGGCTGTTTATAAAGCCGCTCGCATTAAACAATCCTTATCGTATCAGTAAAAAATTAATTGCTGTCCGGGCAAATAATTTATCCGATATTCATGTGCGCAATATTACTGTTCAGGGTTACAGCTTGCACGGCATTCAGTTCAATAACTGTACGCGCTGCAGCGCAGAAAATATCAGCATAAAAAATATCGGTGGTGCGGTGTTTGCGGCCAGTCCGGTGTCGCCACCGGATTATCTTTATGCCGGTAATGGTATTGAGTTTGCCAATAGCTCTTCGGCCGGGGTTGTTGATAATGTTGATGTGAGCGATGTGTTTGATTCGTGCCTGACTGTGCAGACTTTTGAAAGCGGGCAGCTGGCTGGGGATATCCGTTTTGCAAACAGCCGGGTAAGCCGTTGTGGTTTTGCGGGTGTTGAACTGTCGGTGTTGTCCAATGGTGGTGCTGCAGAAAGCAGAATAGACGGGGTTGGTTTGACGGCTTTGTCGATAACATCGGCGGGTAAGGGCTGGAGCGGCAGGCGTTATGGTAGTGAAGGTTATGGTGTTCGTATCAAGGCTGACAAAGGTGCCGGTGTTTTGAGTGGTGTCAGTGTGTCGCAACTGGATGTAACCGATTCGGCGGGTGATGGCTTTTTTCTGGCGGGAGAGAGTGGCGCTGTTAGCATGCGAAGTATCTCAGTGCATCGCAATGCGGGTTCCGGCATCCGGCTGGCGGATGCCGATGCGACTGGTTTGAAGCTGGAGCTGCTGACCTCGCTTATCTATAAAAATGACGATTATGGTCTTTCATATAACGCGCCATTTGCAGCAGGTCTGCGTCTGGCACGCAATACGTTTGTTGATAACGCAGGTATTAATCTTGCGGTTTTCAGTTCACTTTCGATGCTGGAAATTCTGAACAATGTTTTTTATGGCAGCGCTTCAATGACGCACCTGTTTTTTTCTACAGCGTTTTCCAGTGCCACGATTAATTACAATTGTTATAACGATTATGTAAACATGTTTGCTTATAACGGTTTGCCGTATTCAACCGTTGTCGATTTTAATAATGCGACAGCGTTTGAAAGTAATGGCATCGGGAATATGCCGGTTGCTCTGGCCGGGCCGGCTGAGGATGATTTTTCTTTGAGCAGTATTTCTTCGTGTCGTAATCTGGGTTCTGGTGGCACAGGAATAACAATGGATTATATTGGCAATACTTACCAGGCTGTGCCTGACAGCGGCGCTTATACTTACGTTAACTAAAAAAACTGAGCGGTATGGCTGGTCAGTTGATATGGCCGGGAGAGTCATGCTGTATAAATATGCTGTGAAGTTGAGTTAGGTCAATCGCGTCACCATATTATTTAATAACCATATACTAAAATAGTTGCGGACATCACAAGATGGTGTCTGTTTTTTCAATTACTGATGTATGTTACTTATGGTTATAGTCAAACGCTTCCTTTCGCTGTCGATATTATCTCTGCTGATACTTTTGCCCTCGACCGGTTTTTCCGGTATTTATGATATCTCTTCTGCAATAAATAAGGCAGGGCGGCAGCGTATGCTTTCGCAGCGCATTGTTGCGACCTATAGCCAGATCGGCATGGAAATACAGACACGAAAAAGCAGGCACCAGCTGCGCAGAGCGATTGACCTGTTTGATGAGCAGTTGGAAGAACTTTATGCCTTTCGCCCGACCGGAAAAATTCATCGCCAGCTTCAGCGTGTCAGGCAGGTGTGGGAGCCGTTGAAAGATATTGTTAGTGCACCGGTGCAGCGTTCGAATGCCGAGGAAGTCAGAATGCTGGCAGAAGATGTGCTGCGGGAATCTCACCGTGTGGTGATAATGTTACAGGATGAGTCGCAAACAAAAAAAGGTCAGCTGGTAAATATCTCTGGTCGTCAGCGCATGCTTTCACAAAGGCTGGCAAATTTGTACACCTTGCAAAGCTGGGGGTTTACCAGCTCGGAATATTCGGATGATTATTCACGCGCCATGAATGAGTTTAAAGGTGCGCTGGCGGAGCTAAGGGCATCGGTCCTGAACACTGAAGAGATAAACAAAAATCTTGATAAGGCAAAAAGAGAATTTGGCATGTTTGAGCGCAGCTCGCACCATAAAAATGGTGAATACATTCCTTTGATGGTAAAAATGTCGGCCGACAAATTACTGGTTTTAATGAATGATACAACGCATCTGTACGAAGGTTTAAAAGAAGAGGGTTGATGGCCGTCAGAAGGAAAAAATAAATGGTGGGCCTGGACAGACTCGAACTGTCGACCTGCCGATTATGAGTCGGATGCTCTAACCAACTGAGCTACAGGCCCATTAATCATGGGTGATTTCTAAATTGTTATATAGACTATTGCGGTCTACTAGTTTGGCTGTCGCCTCAAATGCTCAAACCCTGTGTTATCGCGCCCCGCTACAGGCAGTGATTGTGTTCGCGCCCTGCGGTATGTGCTTTTTTTGCACTGTGTGAATTGCAGGTGTAGGGCGGGCATTGCCCGCCGGGGTGGCGCTGCTTCGCAGTTGTAGAGGCGGGCGGTGCCTGCCCTGCGAAGTGGCGTATTCTAACGGTGTTTAAGTTTGATGTCAGTAGTAATTTCGACATCAACGGCAAGTGTGTTTATTCTTCGCCGTCGCCCAGGAAGCTGCGCAGGTTTTCGGCGCGGCTTGGGTGGCGCAGCTTGCGCAGTGCCTTTGCTTCAATCTGGCGAATACGTTCGCGGGTTACGTCGAACTGTTTGCCGACTTCTTCCAGTGTGTGGTCGGTGTTCATGTCGATGCCGAAACGCATGCACAGTACCTTGGCTTCACGTGCGGTCAGCGTGGTGAGGATGTCGCGGGTTGATTCGCGCAGTGACTCGCCTGTTGCCGATTCCATCGGTGCGATGATGTTTACGTCTTCGATGAAATCACCGAGGTGTGAATCTTCGTCATCACCAATCGGGGTTTCCATGGAGATTGGTTCTTTCGCAATCTTGAGTACTTTACGTACCTTGTCTTCCGGCATTTCCATTTTTTCTGCGAGTTCTTCCGGTGTCGGTTCGCGACCCATTTCCTGCAGCATCTGACGGAAGATGCGGTTGAGTTTGTTGATGGTCTCGATCATGTGAACCGGGATACGGATGGTGCGAGCCTGGTCAGCAATGGAGCGGGTGATCGCCTGGCGAATCCACCATGTTGCGTAGGTAGAAAATTTGTAACCACGACGGTATTCAAACTTGTCGACGGCTTTCATCAGGCCGATGTTGCCTTCCTGGATTAAGTCGAGGAACTGCAAGCCGCGGTTGGTGTATTTTTTCGCAATCGAAATAACCAGGCGCAGGTTAGCTTCCACCATTTCTTTCTTGGCGCGACGTGCCTTGGCTTCGCCGATGGACATCTTGCGGTTGATCTCTTTGATGTCGGAGACGGTAAGGCCGAATTCTTTTTCGATAACCGCCAGTTTCTGCTGGGTGATTTTGATTTCAGGTGCCAGCTCTTTAAGCTTTTCTGAGTACTCGTGACCCTTGCAGTACTTGTCGATCCACTTGGTGTTGACTTCGTTCTGCGGGAAGGTGGTGATCATGATCTTGCGCGGCATGTGTGCCTTGTTGACAGCAAGGTGCAGGATGTGGCGTTCCAGCTGGCGCACGCGGTTGATGGTGGTGTGCAGTTCGCGAGTTAAACGTGTGACCAGTATTGGTGTGTATTTAAACTCAAGAAAAGCAGCGGCCATGGAGGCGCGTGCTTTTGAAATTTCTTCGCTGGTGCTGTCTTTTTTCTCGATGACATTGACGCAGCGAGTGTGCGCGCGTTTGATTTTGGAAAAAACTTTTTTGACTCTTTCGAGGTCCGGGCCGGTATCAACTACTTCTTCTTTTTGAGAGGCTTTGCCGGCGGCGGCAAGCTCGGCTTCTTTTGCTGCGCGTAATAATGCTTCTGCCGCAAGCTGGTCCAGCTCTTCATCTGATTTGTGGAAATCAACGATCAGTTCATTAAGGCGCATTTCGCCTTCCTGGACTTTTTCCCAGCACTCGATGGTGTTGAGCACGGTGTTCGGATTGGTGGCCAGCGCCTGCAGAACCTGTTTCAGGCCTTCTTCGATGCGTTTGGCGATTTCGATTTCGCCTTCACGGGTCAGCAGTTCGACGCTGCCCATTTCACGCATGTACATGCGTACCGGGTCGGTGGTGCGGCCGAGCTCGGTTTCGATGGATGCCAGTGCGGCAACGGCTTCTTCGGTGGTCTCGTCATCGGCTTCGCTGACAGAGGCATCGGTCAGTACGCGTGATTCGGCATCGGGTGCAGTTTCCAGCACGCGGATGCCCATGTCGGTAATGGTGTTGATGATGTCTTCGATCTGTGAAGGGTCGACGATGCCTTCGGGAATGTGGTCGTTTACTTCGGCGTAGGTGAGGTAACCCTGTTCTTTGCCTTTGGCGATGAGCATTTTAAGACGTGATTGTTTGTCTTGTTCCTGTAGGGGAGTTGCCATAGAATTACCTGTTTAATACCTGAAAAATGTTTTAACCGAGCTTTAGCGAGTTCGCTATGCTGTTCTGTTTAGTCGCCCGCCTGCGGCGGAGGCTGACTAAAAACCAGCAGATTGAAAGCGCGAACCGAACTGACCATTGTACCAGTATGTGGGGGCTGTTTCCACGATTTCAAGGTTTAAATAGGGTGTAATGCGTCACGGAGTTGGCATGGTTTTCTCCGGATAGCGCCGCTAAGCAGTGGTTTTTACAGTAAAAATAATAAAACGTTAATTATCAAAAGAGAGTAAAAATGGTATCACTGGAAACCCCGGTATGTGAATTTGATGCGCCCATTGTGGATTTTTCCCTGCCCGGTATTGATGGCAAAGTCTGGACACCGGAAAAAGCGCGTGGTGAAAATGGTCTGCTGGTGATGTTTATTTGCAATCACTGCCCCTATGTGAAATCGATCCGTGATCGCCTGGTACGCGACACCCGCGAGTTAATGGATTACGGCGTTAACAGTGTGGCGATTATGTCGAATGATCCGGCGGAATATGAGGAAGATTCGTTTGAGAACATGCAGAAGGTGGCGGCGGAATTTGGTTTTCCGTTTCCTTACCTGCTGGACGAAACGCAGGAGGTGGCGAAAGCCTATGGTGCGGTGTGTACGCCGGATTTTTTTGGTTATAACAAAGACCTGCAGCTGCAGTATCGCGGGCGGCTGGATGCCAGTCGAAAAGAAGCTGCGGCAGAAGATGTGAAGCGTGATTTATTTGATGCCATGAAGCAGGTGGCTGAAACGGGTCGCGGGCCGGTGCAGCAAATTCCGAGTATGGGTTGCTCGATTAAATGGAAGGCGGATTGAGTTTCTGCTTTGATATGGCGTTTTATTGCGCGGGTATTTTGTAGCCGAAAACCTCTTTTAACAGGTCGGAATAACCGTCGTAGACTTCACTGCTGGCGGGTTCAAAGTTGTTTATTCGAAGTCTGGCAAGCATCTGTTTGCCGCTTTCATTGTTGCTGGCTGTCAGTAGCGCCTGGCGGATTTTTTCGGTGACTTCTGCGGGCACATCGGGGGAGGCCGACAGGCCCATGTGGGGCACGGGCTCGGTGGTCAGTACAATGTTCAGGTTGCTGTAGGTCGAGGCCAGGCGTGTCGGGATGATGGCGGCATCAATTTTTCCGGACAGGATGTTTTCCACGGCGACTGTGGTGTTGCGTTCCCAGATGTAAAACGGTGTGCGTACCGGGTTGGGGAAAAGCTCTTCCAGTCGTAAAGCGCCCAGACTGGGAGAAGGCATGGTTGCGACCCGAAGGCTGATAAGTTCTTCTTTGTCAAGGATGAAATTATCTTCACTGGTGACGATGGAAAAGCTGACGGTGTCGGGCAGTTTGGCCAGCACGGTGTAGCCCTGTGCTTTTACGCGGTAGTCGGTAAAGTGCGCAGCATCCAGTACCAGGTCAAACCCTTTCTTTTGTTTGCGCATTTTTGTCCAGTAGAAAAGAAAGTTGCGCTGCGTGGTGATGGTGATGGTCTGGCCGGTTTCCTGCGACAGGTAATCGGCAAGCGGCTGGAAGCGTTTTTTGAGCTCGTCCTGTGGCAGGATGGGCTGGATGGCCAGGGTGTATTCCGCTGCTCGACTTGCGGCGCTATATACTAGCGTCGTAAAAAGTGTGACAAAGAAAAAAATCACCGATGCTGAAGTGGCATTCCGTGTGGGCATGAATCTGCTCTCGTTTCTGTATTTGTTTTATGTATATAGTCCAAATTTTATAAATTTAATTGATGTATTAATAAAACAATGTCTTTTTAATATCAGGTATTTACGGTGTATGTCTGGCGCTTGTGAAAAGCGGAGTTATTGAAGGGTTATTCGTTATCTCTTCGTGCAGCTTGCTCATTGTGCTGAATTAAGGGAAAATACGCGCCTTTCAATGATCTCTGGCACAGTGGTTAACAAGCTGTTTGGGGTGTCTTAGTCGTTGATCTCAATAGAATTTTTGTCGCTTCGCAGGTTCTTTTTTTGAGTCTGTTGTGGTGGCTTTTTCAGTTACAAAAACTTAATCGGAGAGCACTATGCCTTCACGTAAAGACCTTGCAAATGCCGTTCGTGCCTTGAGTATGGACGCTGTACAAAAAGCCAATTCCGGTCATCCCGGTGCACCTATGGGTATGGCTGATATCGCTGAAGTATTGTGGAATGACAATATGATGCACAACCCTGCCAACCCTAACTGGAGTAACCGCGACCGTTTTATTTTGTCCAATGGTCATGGCTCGATGTTGATTTATTCATTGTTGCACCTGACAGGTTACGACCTCTCAATTGACGATCTGAAAAACTTCCGTCAGCTGCACTCTAAAACGCCGGGTCACCCTGAGTACGGTTATGCTCCAGGTGTTGAAACCACAACGGGTCCTTTGGGTCAGGGTATTACCAACGGTGTTGGTATGGCGATTGCTGAAAAAGCACTGGCTGGCACATTCAATCAAAAAGGTCACGACATTGTTGATCACCACACTTATGTGTTTCTTGGTGACGGCTGCTTGATGGAAGGCATCTCTCACGAAGCGTGTTCACTGGCGGGTACTTTAGGTCTGGGCAAACTGATTGCGTTCTGGGATGACAACGGTATTTCTATCGACGGTCACGTTGAAGGCTGGTTTACTGATGACACACCCAAGCGTTTTGAATCATACGGCTGGCATGTGATTGCTGACGTTGATGGTCATGATCCTGAAGCGATTGCTGCGGCAATTGCAACAGCGAAAGCAATGACTGACAAACCAACAATGATCTGCTGTAAAACAACCATTGGTTTTGGTTCACCAAATAAAGCGGGTAGCCACGCCTGTCACGGTGCGCCACTGGGTGAAGAAGAAATCAACCTGACCAAAGCGGCTTTGGGTTGGGATCATGCTGCATTTGAAGTACCTGCTGACATTTATGCCGGCTGGGACGCGAAAGAGAAAGGCGCTAAAGCCGAAGCAGCATGGAACGAAAAATTTGCAGCATATAAAGCAGAATTCCCGGAGCTGGCAGCTGAATATGAGCGCCGCATGGCCGGCGAACTGCCTGCGGACTGGGCTGCCAAATCTGCTGAATATATTGCTTCTGTTAATGCTGAAGCAAAAAGCCCTGCGACACGTCAGGCATCATTAGCGGCTATCGAAGCTTATTCACCGATAGTGCCTGAAATGTTTGGTGGTTCAGCTGACCTTGGTTGTTCAAACCTGACTGAGTGGTCTGGTTACAAGCCAATGATCAGCAATGACGAGCCGAACTACCTGAACTACGGTGTTCGTGAATTCGGTATGTCTGCCATCATGAATGGCATGACGCTGCACGGCGGCCTGATTCCTTTCGGCGCAACCTTCCTGATGTTCTCTGAGTATGCACGCAACGCATTGCGTATGGCAGCACTGATGAAAATCCAGAGCATCTTCGTCTTTTCTCATGACTCAATCGGTCTGGGTGAAGATGGTCCTACGCACCAGCCAGTTGAGCAGATTCCTACACTGCGCATGATTCCTAACATGGCTGTGTGGCGACCATGTGATGCTGTTGAATCAGCTGTATGCTGGGCGCAGGCAATCGAGCGTAAAGATGGTCCTTCTACCCTGATCTTCTCGCGTCAGGGTCTGCCTCATCAGGAACGTACTGATGCACAGATTGCTGAAATTTCAAAGGGTGGTTACATCCTGAGAGATTGTGAAGGCACACCGGATGCAATCATCATCGGTACTGGTTCTGAAGTAGCGCTGGCAACAGGTGCGGCGGAAGCGATGTCTGACAAGAAGATTCGTGTAGTCTCTATGCCTTCAACTAATTTGTTTGATGCGCAGGATGACGCTTATAAATCTTCAGTATTAATCAAGGGTGTTCCGACAGTTGCTGTTGAGGCGGCTGTTACTGATGCATGGTACAAGTACGCTGATGCAGTAGTTGGTATCGATCACTTCGGTGAATCTGCACCTGCTGACCAGCTGTTTAAAGAATTTGGTTTCACCGTAGAAAACGTTGTTAAGACGGTTGAATCTGTATTGTAAGTATTTGGTAAGAATTTATTTTTTAAGTTTTAATTATTTGGAGTAACTATTATGACTATTAAAGTCGGTATTAACGGTTTTGGCCGTATTGGTCGCATGGCGTTTCGTGCGATTGCAAAAGATTTTTCAGACATCGAAGTTGTTGGTATTAACGACCTGCTGGATGCTGATTACCTGGCGTACATGCTGAAGTACGATTCAGTACACGGCAACTTCGACGGTGACATCGCTGTAGAAGGCGGTAACCTGATCGTTAACGGTAAAACAATCCGTTTAACAGCAGAGCGTAATCCTGCTGACCTGAAATGGGGCGACATCGGCGCTGACCTGATCATCGAATGTACAGGTTTCTTCCTGACTGAAGAAAGCTGCCAGGCACACATTGATGCCGGCGCGAAGAAAGTTGTTCAGTCTGCACCTTCTAAAGATGGCACACCAATGTTCGTTTACGGTGTTAACCACAATGAATACGCTGGTCAGGCAATTGTTTCAGCCGCTTCCTGTACAACTAACTGTTTAGCGCCTGTTGCTAAAGTGATCAATGACAAGTGGGGCATCAAACGTGGCCTGATGACAACTGTTCACGCAGCAACTGCAACACAGAAAACGGTTGACGGTCCTTCTATGAAAGACTGGCGCGGTGGTCGTGGTATTCTGGAAAACATCATCCCGTCTTCTACAGGTGCAGCCAAAGCTGTAGGTGTTGTACTTCCTGAGTTGAATGGCAAACTGACCGGTATGGCTTTCCGTGTACCAACTTCAGACGTGTCTGTTGTTGACCTGACTGTTGAGCTGGACAAAGAAGCAACATACGAAGAAATCTGTGCCGAGCTGAAAGCGGCTTCAGAATCTGGCGACATGAGCAAAACTCTGGGTTACACCGATGAGAAAGTTGTTTCTACAGACTTCCGCGGTTGTGGCTTCTCTTCTATCTTCGACTCAGAAGCAGGTATTGCGCTTGACGGTACTTTTGTGAAACTGGTTTCATGGTACGACAACGAGTACGGTTACACATGTAACATGCTCCGCTTCGTAGAGCACGTCTCTAAATAAGGATCTTTTGTCCGATAGCGGCGTTGCGGAATCAATTTGAGTGCTCACGTACTGCGTGTACGCTCCGCGCTCAAATTGATCCCGCGCCTTGCTCTCGAACAAAATCTCCTCATTTATAGAATGAGATAGTTAAACACAGCCCGGTTACTAAAACTGGGCTGGTGTTTTTATAAAAAATTAAGGTTTTGTTTTTATCTGTGTGAATCTGCGTTCATCTGTGGATAAAAATAGTTTTTGATTGGTAAGTATTGTTTGTTAAATGTTAATCAATTTTTAACAAACTGTATTTAATATTTATATTTAAAAAATTTTGGAGTTTTAATCATGGCATTCATCAAGCTGACAGATCTAGATTTAGCCGGTAAGCGCGTTTTAATTCGCTCGGACCTTAACGTGCCTGTAAAAGATGGCAAAGTAACTTCTGATGCGCGTATTACTGCATCGATGCCCACTGTTGAGCACTGCATGAAAGCGGGCGCTTCTGTGATGGTGATGTCTCATCGCGGTCGTCCTGAAGAGGGCAAGGTGGATGAGGAAAACTCAATGGCACCAATTGCGACAGTGATGTCTGAAAAGCTGGGCACCGAAGTGCGTCTGGTTAAAGACTACCTGGATAACGCACCACAGGTTGCAGCCGGTGAAGTCGTGCTGCTGGAAAATGTTCGTTTTAATGCGGGCGAGAAAAAAGACGACGAAGAGCTGTCTAAAAAGTACGCCGCTTTATGTGACGTGTTTGTCATGGATGCGTTTGGTACGGCGCATCGTGCCCAGGCTTCAACACACGGCGCGGGTAAGTTTGCACCGATTGCCTGTGCTGGCATATTGCTTTCTGGCGAACTGGATAGCCTGGCAAAAGCACTGGCGGAACCTGCGCGTCCGATGGTGGCAATTGTTGGTGGTTCAAAAGTTTCTACCAAGCTGACCGTGCTGGAAGCACTGTCTGAAAAAGTTGACCAGCTGGTTGTCGGCGGCGGTATCGCCAACACTTTCCTGAAAGCCATGGGGCACAACGTTGGTAAATCTTTGTGTGAAGATGACCTGGTTGATACCGCAAAAGCGCTGATCGAAAAAATGAACGCGCGCGGTGCAAGTATTCCGATTGCGACAGATGTTGTTTGTGCCAAAGAATTTGCTGAAGACGCTGAAGCAGCTTTGAAAAAGGCGGACGAAGTACTGGACGACGACATGATTTTTGACATCGGTCCTGAGTCTGCAAAAGAACTGGCCGACATTATCGAGAAAGCCGGCACCATCATCTGGAACGGTCCGGTTGGTGTATTTGAATTCGACCAGTTTGGCGAAGGCACAAAAACAGTTTCCATGGCGATTGCCAACTCACCGGGTTTCAGTCTGGCTGGCGGCGGTGACACTATCGCGGCAATCCAGAAATACGACATTTACGACAAAGTCTCTTACATCTCAACCGCCGGCGGCGCTTTCCTGGAATACCTGGAAGGCAAAACACTACCAGCGGTTGCCATGTTAGAAGAGTGTGCGGCTAAACAATCATAATTAGAATTACGAGGCTTGTCTTTCAGGCCTCGTTTTTTTATACATTAATATATCGGGGTTAAAAACAAAACATCCATGCGCAGAACGAAGATTGTTGCGACTTTGGGGCCGGGTTCCAGTTCATCTGAAGTAATTCTTGAGATGATCCGGGCAGGTGTTGATGTGTTCCGTCTGAACTTTTCACACGGCTCACATGAAGAACAAAAACATCGCGTTGATCTGATTCGCGAATGCAGCGAGAGCACCGGACGTATTGTCGGCATCCTTGCCGACTTGCAGGGGCCGAAAATTCGCACCCACAAGTTCAAGGACGGTGTGGTGCAGTTGATTCGCGGTGAGACGTTTATTCTGGACGCGGCGCTGGGTAAAGATGAAGGCACGCAGGAGCGTGTTGGTCTGGCCTATAAAGATTTGCCAAAAGATGTAAAACACGGTGATGTTCTGCTGCTCGATGATGGTCGTGTCGAACTGGAAGTGAACGAAGTTGTCGGCGACGAGGTTCGCTGCAAAGTGGTTTACACCTGCGAGCTGTCGAACAACAAGGGCATCAACCTGAAAGGTGGTGGTCTGTCCGCGCCGGCGTTGACCGATAAAGATAAGGAAGATTTGAAAGCCGCGGTGGCGATGAATGTTGATTTTGTCGCGCTGTCGTTTGCCCGCACAGCGGCCGATGTTGAACAGTGTCGCGAGCTGGTGGTTGCTGAGGGTAGTGATGCCAGCATCGTCACCAAGGTTGAACGTGCCGAAGCTATCGAAAATATTGATGAGATCGTCGAAGCCTCTGATGTCATTATGGTGGCACGTGGTGATCTGGGTGTCGAGATGGGTGATGCTGAATTGCCGGCTCTGCAGAAAAGCCTGATCAAAAAAGCCCGCGCCATGAACAGGGTGGTGATCACCGCGACACAGATGATGGAGTCGATGATCGACAGCCCGATTCCGACCCGTGCCGAAGTTTTCGACGTGGCCAACTCAGTGCTCGACGGCACCGATGCGGTGATGCTGTCGGGTGAAACGGCAGTTGGTAAATACCCGGCTAAAACCGTGGCGGCGATGGGTCGCATTTGCGAACACGCCGAGAAACAACGTGCAGCCATGGTTTCCGATCACCGTGTTGACCTTGTTTTTGGTAGGGTTGATGAAGCTATCGCAATGGCTACAATGTACACTGCCAATCATCTCAAGATGAAAGCGATTGCATCAATGACCGAGTCGGGTGCAACCGTGTTATGGATGTCACGTATCAGTTCGGGTATTCCGATTTATGCGCTGACACCGCGAATAAGAACTTTGAGTAAAGTCACTTTGTACCGCGGGGTTTATCCGGTGCGTGCGGACTTTACAAAAATGGCACCGGCGGATGTAACGATTGGTGTGGTTGATTTGCTGAAGAGCAAAGGTATCGTCGAAAGCGGTGACCGTATCGTGCTTACCCGTGGTGATAATCTGGGTGATCAGGGTGGCAGTAATATAATGAAGATTGTGAGTGTGCATTAGTTTCGGATGTGATCTGATGGCGCAACTTTGAGCGAAGAATTTTAATTTCAAGATAGTTTATTTTAATAGTTTATTTTAGAGGAGAGCTACTAATGGCTTTGATTTCACTGAGACAATTACTGGATCATGCGGCTGAGAATAATTACGGCATGCCAGCGTTTAACGTTAACAACATGGAGCAGGTGCATGCAATTATGCAGGCTGCTGACGAAACTGACAGCCCTGTTATTATGCAGGGTTCTGCTGGTGCGCGCTCTTATGCGGGCGAACCGTTCCTGCGTCACCTGATTTCTGCGGCTATCGAAATGTATCCGCACATTCCTGTTGTTATGCACCAGGATCACGGCAGCGAGCCAGCTGTATGTCTGCGTTCTATCCAGTCAGGTTTTTCATCAGTCATGATGGACGGCTCTCTGGAAGCTGACATGAAAACGCCTTCATCTTTTGAGTACAACGTTGCTGTTACCAAAGAAGTTGTGAAAATGGCACACGCGGGTGGTGTATCTGTTGAGGGTGAGCTGGGTTGTCTGGGTTCACTGGAAACCGGTGAAATGGGCGAAGAAGACGGCCATGGCGCAGAAGGTAAACTTGATCTGGACATGCTGCTGACATCTGTTGAAGAAGCAGCTGCGTTTGTTGAGCAAACCAATGTTGATGCGCTGGCGATTGCTATCGGTACTTCACACGGTGCTTATAAATTTACCCAGGAGCCAACGGGTGAAATCCTGCGTATCGACCGCATTAAAGAAATTCATGATCGTCTGCCTAATACCCACCTGGTTATGCACGGTTCATCTTCCGTGCCACAGGAATGGCTGAAAATCATTAACTCATACGGTGGTGATATGGGTCAGACTTATGGCGTACCTGTCGAAGAAATCGTGGAAGGCATCAAGCACGGTGTAACAAAAGTGAACATCGATACTGACCTGCGTATGGCTTCAACCGGTTCTATTCGCAAGCACCTGGCTGAAAACACATCAAACTTTGATCCACGTAAATTCCTTAAGGAATCTACCAATGCGATGAAAGAAATCTGTAAAGCACGTTACGAATCTTTTGGTTCTGCGGGTAATGCTTCCAAGATTACAGCAAAATCTCTTGAGAAAATGATCGATTTTTATAAGTAAGTCGACAGGTAAGGATGCAGTAAAAAAAGAGGGGCTTCGTGCCCCTTTTTTTTAGAAATTTTAAAGGTAGGGGTGGAGTCGGTTTTCAGGCTTGTCGTTTTTGGATTCACGCTAGCCGTTAAAACCGACTCCGACCCCGGTAGTAATTTTTAAGTAGTAAACAGATAAACAAGAGGTAATAATTATGGCTGAACTAGAAATTGAAGATCAGATTGTTGGTGATGGTGAAGAAGCCGTTGCTGGGCAGACAGTCGAAGTGCATTACACCGGCTGGTTAACCGACGGTACAAAATTTGATTCCAGTCACGACCGTGATCAGACGTTCAGTTTTAAACTGGGCGGTGGTCAGGTTATTGCGGGTTGGGACCAGGGTGTTGCTGGCATGAAAGTCGGCGGTGCACGCAAACTGACAATTCCACCAGAGCTGGGTTATGGTGAGCGCGGTGCCGGTGGTGTGATTCCACCGAATGCGACACTGGTATTTAAAGTCGAGTTAATTGGCCTGAGTTAAATAGCCTGAGTCAAACGGCTCGCCCTGCGGAATAATAACCCGTAAATAAAAAAGCCCGCTGTTATTGCAGCGGGCTTTTTTGTTTTTTAATCCAAAGAGAATTTAGCGCACAATCCGGAGCGGTTTGTTTGAGCCGGGATTGTTGATTAACGAGTCGATCAGTGTTTCAGATAGTTGTACCTGTCCCCCGTTAAGATAAGGGTTGGTGTATACCGGGCAACTGATGCGCTCACGCAAATCAGCGGTATTGTCCATGTAGTCATTCTGTACTTCATTTATTGTGTTCAGCACCACCCCGGCCAGTGGCAGGCCACGCATCTGTATGGCTTCGACATTGAGCAACACCTGACTGAGCGTGCCCAGCTTGTCGTCAGCGACCAGCAATACCGGTAGCTGCAGCGCCACAGCAAGGTCGGCGTTCAGGCCGTTTTCTGCCAGTGGTGAATAAAAACCACCAGCACCTTCCACCAGTACAAAACCTTCTTCGCTGCCCTGCAGGCAAATATTGACCAGTTGCTCGGTGGTTAAAATCTTATTGGCGAGGTGTGCCGCACGCACCGGTGAAATCGGCGGTTCAAAACGGTAAGGGCAGACATCGGATAACAGGCCGGGATAATCGGCTGCTTCTTTTAGCGCAACCGCATCCTGTGGGATGAGTTCGCCGTTGTGTTTGGTGCAACCGGACTCAATTGGTTTTCGGGGAATAACTTTAATATTGCGTTGAGTAAGCGCGCGGGCCAGAGCGGTTCCGACAAAGGTTTTTCCTACCTCTGTGCTGGTTCCTGTGATAAAAACACCTTGCATGTAACATGTCCTCTTCTATGGCTCCAAAAGCAGTTTTTGGGCATATTTATATTTTTCGGCAGTTTTTGTCACAATTGAGTCTGGCAGTTCAGGCCCCGGGGCCGTCTTGTTCCAGTCCAGTGTTTCGAGGTAGTCGCGTACGAACTGTTTGTCGAAACTGACCGGGCTGCTGCTAGGCTGGTATTCATCCTGAGGCCAGAAGCGCGATGAGTCCGGCGTTAAAACCTCGTCAATCAGCGTCAGCTGGCCATCTTTGTCCAGTCCGAATTCGAACTTGGTATCGGCAATGATGATGCCGCGTTGCAGCGCGTAGTCGGCAGCTTCGCTGTAAAGCTGCAGGCTGACATCGCGCACCTGCTGTGCAAGTGCTTCGCCCAGCAGTTTCTGTGACTGAGTATAGTCGATGTTTTCATCATGTGCGCCGACAGCCGCTTTTGTTGATGGCGTGTAAATCGGCTCGGGTAATTTGTCGGCCAGTTGCAGATTATCAGGCAGTTTGATACCGCAGATAGTGCCGCTGGCCTGGTAGTCTTTCCAGCCGGAACCGATGATGTAACCACGCACGATGGCTTCGATGGGCAGCGCCTTGAGTTTTTTGACGATCATGGCGTGGTCGGCAACTTCAGCGCGCTCGGTGGCATCGGGCAGCACGTCTTCCAGCTTCATGTCGCACATCTGGTTGGGAATGATGTGTGATAACTTCTCCATCCAGAACTGTGTTACCCGGTTCAGAATAATGCCTTTGCCGGGCACGGGGGTGGGCATGATCACGTCAAATGCCGAGATGCGGTCGGTGGTGACAATCAGCATGTGGTTGTCATCAATATCGTAGATGTCGCGAACTTTTCCGCTGTGCAGCAGGGGCAGGGATTTTATGTGGCTGGTGTGTAATGTGGCAGACATGTTGGTAAACTTCTTGTGCTTAATGAGCGTATTTCAAAAATCGCATTTTACGCTAATGGCTGAAACAATAGGAAAAAACATGGCAAACAAGAAGGTAGTAAACGTGATTCGCCACCTGGCGTTTGAAGACCTGGGCAGTTTTGCCCCGGTGTTGCAGGCGAAGAATATTGAGATAAATTATATCGAAGCCGCCGATTTTGCATTGAAGCCGGACGAGTTATCCCAGGTCGATGCCCTGTCTGATGAATTGCTGGTCATTCTTGGTGGTCCGATCAGCGTCAATGATGGTGAGATGTTTCCTTTTCTCGGAGCCGAGCTTGATTTGCTGAAGCAGCGCATCGCTGCTGACAGGCCCACGCTGGGTATCTGCCTGGGCGCGCAGTTGATTGCCGCCGCATTGGGTGCGACAGTTTATTCGGGCAATACCAAAGAAATTGGCTGGTATCCGCTTGATCTGACCGAGGCTGGAAAAAGCTCGCCACTGCGTTATCTGGGTTCCGAGCATTGTTCCATGTTGCACTGGCACGGTGAAACCTTTGATCTGCCGGATGGCGCGGTATTGCTGGCTTCCACTGAGCGGTACGAAAATCAGGCCTTTCGTTATGGAAAAAATATTCTTGCCCTGCAATTTCACCCGGAAATCACCCAGCGTGGCATGGAAAAATGGTTTATCGGCCACATTGGTGAAATCATGCAAACTGAAGGTATTAGCGTGATGCAGTTGCGAAAAGACACGCAACAGTTTGCCAACCAGCTGGAAATGCAGGGTGAGCTGTTTTTTAACAGCTGGTTTAATGAGGTTGTTTAGTGCCGGCTTTGTGTCGATGTTGCCTGATATGCTCTGGACAGCGTCCGTCTGCGCTTTCAATAGTGCCTTATTTTCGCTAAAATAGCCGGCCTTGTCGGTCATTTGTGACAGTCCTTGCGGGCGTGCAAATTCATCAGATAAATTTCAGGCGAGGCTAGTCGGTAAAACAAAGGCGCTTTCCATATAATCTGCGCTAATTACCTGATTTCATTAAAAGAATTCCAGCAGCTTCGCTGTGCGGATGGTTACGGGTCAAATATGAGCGTTACATTGCAAGAACAGACAGAAATCGCAAACCTTAAAACACTACCAGAGAAGCAGGGTTTATATGACCCGGCGTTTGAAAAAGACAGCTGTGGTGTGGGTTTTGTCGCGCATATCAAGGGTAAGCCCAGTCATCAGATCGTGGTTGATGCTGAAATCATGCTGCAGCGCATGGAGCATCGTGGCGGCTGTGGCTGTGAGCCAACCACCGGTGACGGCGCGGGCATTCTTACCGGCATGCCGCATGATTTCTGTGTGAAAGTAGCGAAAAAAGATCTGGGTGTTGATCTGCCTGCTGCCGGCCAGTTTGCTGCCGGTAACGTGTTTCTGCCGACCGATGATAAGCAGCGCCAGCAGTGTATGGCGGCAGTAGAAAAAATTATTGATGAACAGGGGCAGAAATTTCTTGGCTGGCGCGAAGTGCCGGTCGATACCGAAGGTGCCTGCATCGGCCCTACCGCGCGTCAGTCGCAGCCGGTTATTTTGCAGCTGTATATCGCAGCAAATGGTGACGAAGGCAAAGATTTTGAGCGCCAGCTTTACGTTATTCGCAAACGTTGTACGCACCTGCTGCGTTACGACAAATCTTTATCGCAGCGCAAAATGTTTTACATCTGCTCGTTGTCGCCGCGCATCATTATTTACAAAGGCATGCTCAATGCGCTGCAGGTAAAAACCTTTTACCTGGATTTGCAGGACAGTGATTACGCTTCACACATCGCCATGGTGCATTCACGTTTTTCCACTAATACCTTCCCGTCATGGGATCGCGCCCAGCCCAATCGCTACATGAGCCACAATGGCGAGATCAACACTCTGCTGGGTAACCGCAACTGGATGATGGCGCGTCAGGGCATGGTGGAATGCGATGCCTACGATTGTGAAATAAACCAACTGTTCCCGATAGCAGAGAATGACTGTTCCGACTCCGGTAACTTCGATAACGTGCTGGAATTTTTATTGATGTCCGGCCGCAGCCTGCAGGAAGCGGTGATGTTGATGGTGCCGGAAGCCTGGCAGTCTGACGAAAATATGGATCAGGCGAAAAAAGATTTTTACCGCTTCAACTCGGCGATGATGGAGCCGTGGGACGGCCCGGCATCAATTGCTTTCACCGATGGCCATTACATCGGCGCGGTGCTTGATCGCAATGGTCTGCGTCCCAGCCGTTATTATCTGACCAAAGACGACCGCGTCATCATGGCTTCGGAAGTTGGCGTAGTTGATGTCGATCCGGCCGATGTAAAGTTCAAGGGTCGTTTGCAGCCGGGCAAGATGTTCCTCATCGATTTTGATAAAGGCGAGCTGATTTCGGATGAAGAGCTGAAGAAAGATTTTTCGACGCGCCGTCCTTATGGTGAGTGGCTGGAGCGACAGGAAATAAAATTATCGGAACTGGGTTGTGAGCAGGAACCACACGGTTTTGATCCCGACACCATCATTCCGCGTATGCAGGCCTTCGGTTACACCGTTGAGACCATGCAATTTATGTTGCTGCCGCTGGTGCGCGAACTGCGCGACCCGGTTGGTTCCATGGGCAATGATTCGGCGCTGGCCTGTTTGTCCGACAAGCCGCGCATGATCTACGATTATTTCAAACAGCTGTTCGCACAGGTAACGAATCCGGCCATCGATTCCATTCGTGAAGAAGTGGTGATGTCGCTGGAATGCTACATCGGTCCGGAAGGCAACCTGCTGGAAACCACCGAGCAGCATGCGCATCGTCTGCGGGTACCGCACCCGATTCTGACCAATGAAGAACTGGCCGCGTTAAAACATCTGGACCATCGCGGCTGGAAAACAAAAACCATCGACATTACCTACGACAAGTCGGAAGGTGTTTCCGGCCTGGGTAAACGTCTGGACGAGATTTGTACTGAAGCCAGCACCGCCATCAAGGATGGCTACAGTCTGGTGGTGTTGTCCGACAGAAATATTTCTGCACAGCGCGTACCGGTCAGCACTTTGTTAGCGACCGGTGCCGTGCACCACCATCTGGTGAAAAATCAGGAGCGCACGCGCATCGGCATCGTGCTGGAAACTGGTGAAGCACGTGAAGTGCATCAGCACTGTCTGCTGATCGGTTACGGTGCGGATGCGATTAACCCTTATCTCGCTTTTGAAGCATTGTTCCAGTCGCAGCGCGAAGGTCTGCTGGATGCCGAGCAATATGACGACGATAAAATTGTTGCCGCCTATCGCAAAGGCGTTGCCAAAGGCATGCTGAAAGTGATGGCGAAAATCGGCATCTCGACACTGCACTCTTATAAAGGGGCGCAGATTTTTGAAGCGGTCGGTCTGGGTGAAGACATTATTTCACGTTGTTTCAAAGGCACGGCCAGTCGTATCAAGGGTGTGAATCTTGAAGTGCTGGCCGAAGAATCTTTACGCCGTCACAAAAAGGCTTACCCGCCACGTGACCTGGTGCGCTTGCCGGTGCTGGATAATCCGGGCGATTTCCACTGGCGCAGCGGCGGCGAGGTTCACATGTGGAACCCGGACACACTGGCCAACATCCAGCTGGCCGCGCGCACCAACAGCAAAGAAGCTTACAAGCAGTTTGCCAAAGTCTCGGATGATGACTCAACACGTCGTGCCACTTTGCGTGGTTTATTAAACTTCAAAGAAGGTGCCAATGGCGGTGCAATTCCACTGGACGAAGTGGAGCCGGCAAAAGAAATCGTCAAACGTTTTGTTACCGGTGCCATGAGCTTCGGTTCAATTTCGGCGGAAAGTCATGAAGCCCTGGCCATTGCCATGAACCGTATGGGTGGCAAGTCCAACACCGGTGAAGGCGGTGAAGACGCGTCACGTTTCACACCGATGGAAAACGGTGATTCAAAACGTTCGGCCATCAAGCAGATTGCCTCCGGGCGTTTCGGTGTCACCAACTGGTATCTGACCAACGCTGATGAATTACAGATCAAGGTTTCACAGGGCGCGAAGCCTGGTGAAGGCGGCGAGCTGCCGGGCGGCAAAGTCGATGTCAACATCGCGCGCATCCGTCACTCGACACCGGGCGTGGGTTTGATTAGTCCGCCACCGCATCACGATATTTATTCTATCGAAGATCTGGCGCAGCTGATTCACGATCTTAAAAATGCCAACCCGTCTGCCCGCATCAGTGTGAAGCTGGTGGCAGAGATCGGTGTCGGCACCATCGCCGCCGGTGTTACCAAAGCGTTTTCTGATCACATCGTTATCGCCGGTCATGACGGCGGTACCGGTGCCTCGCCATTAACTTCAGTAAAACACGCTGGTCTGCCGTGGGAACTGGGTGTGGCTGAAACGCACCAGACACTGGTGATGAACGATCTGCGTTCGCGTGTGGTATTACAGACTGACGGCCAGTTAAAAACCGGCCGCGACATTACGATTGCAGCATTACTTGGCGCAGAAGAATTTGGTTTCTCCACCGCGCCCTTGATTACCCTGGGTTGTATCATGATGCGCAAGTGTCACTTGAATACCTGCCCGGTTGGTATCGCCACGCAGGACAAAGAACTGCGTAAAAAATTCAAGGGCAAGCCCGAGCACGTGGTGAATTACCTGTTCATGGTTGCCGAAGATATGCGTGAGCACATGGCCTCGCTTGGCTTTCGCACAGTGAATGAAATGATCGGCCGTGTTGACGTGCTGGAAGCAGCCAATGCTATCGACCACTGGAAAGCCAGCGGCATCGACCTGACTGCGTTGCTGACACCGGCGGTTAAGCCGCATGAAAATGTTGAAGTGTATCGTACCCAGGCACAGGATCACGGTCTGGAAAAAGCGCTGGATAACGAGATTATCAAACGCGCCAAAGCCACTATCGACAGCGGTGAAAAAGTTTCCATGGAGCTGCCGGTGGTCAACACCAATCGTGTTGTTGGCACCATGCTGTCGCATGAGCTGGCCAAAGCGCATCTGGGTAAACCGCTGGCGGACGACACGCTGCACATCAAACTGACAGGTTCAGCCGGTCAGAGTCTGGGTGCCTGGCTGTATGAAGGGGTTACCATTGAACTGGAAGGTGATGCCAATGATTATGCGGGCAAAGGTTTATCCGGTGGTCGTTTGATTATGTATCCGTCGAAGCAGGCCAGCTTTGTTGCGGAAGAAAATATTATTGTCGGCAACACGGTTTTATATGGCGCGACTTCGGGCGAAGCTTATTTCAGAGGTGTTGCAGCTGAACGTTTCTGTGTGCGTAACAGCGGTGCTTTAACCGTTGTGGAAGGTGTCGGTGATCACGGTTGTGAATACATGACCGGTGGTCGAGTGGTTGTGCTTGGTGAAACCGGCCGTAACTTTGCTGCTGGCATGAGTGGCGGCATCGCGTATATCTGGGATAAAAATAACACTTTCCCGGCATTGTGTAATATGGGTATGGTCGAGCTGGAATCACTGGATGTTGAAGAAGATATTAATGAAGTTAAAACGCTGATTGAAAATCATTTTAAATACACTGGTTCTGACGTAGCGAAAGCCGCGCTTGATAACTGGGATGAAACGGTGACGCAGTTTGTTAAGGTGATGCCGACGGACTATAAGCGCGTTTTGCAGGAACTGGCGCAGCAAAAAGAAGTTGCGTAAAACGCGCAATGAAAAATGAAAAGTGAATAACGAAAAATTATTCATTGATTCATTTGATGCGGATGGCGTATTGCAAACTGATGCCCGCGCTGGATAACTAAACAATAAGTAATTAATGAATCATGACGATGCGAAGCGAGCTTTTTAAATTTTTCACTTTTCATTTTTCATTTTTCATTTTCGATTGAAAAGAGAACAAAGATGGGTAAACCTACAGGTTTTAAAGAGTTTAAGCGCAAGACAGAAGATTATCGTGATGTCAGCCTGCGGGTGAAAGACTATGGTGAAATCTTTACCGGCAAACATGATATCGAGCATCTTAAAAATCAGGGTGCGCGTTGCATGGACTGTGGCGTTCCGTTCTGTCAGTCAGATAATGGCTGCCCGGTGCATAACCTGATTCCTGAATGGAATCACCTGGTCTACACCGAACAGTGGCAGACCGCATTAAACCGTTTGCACAAAACCAATAACTTCCCCGAATTTACCGGTCGAGTTTGTCCGGCACCCTGTGAAGGTTCCTGTGTTTTGGGAATCACTAATCCTGCGGTCACTATTAAAAATATCGAGAATGCGATTGTTGATCGAGGTTTTAGCGAAGGCTGGATTACTGCAAAATCGCCAGAGAAACGCACCGGTAAAAAAGTCGCGGTTATCGGCTCCGGCCCGGCTGGCATGGCGGCAGCGGCACAGTTAAATAAAGTCGGTCACAGCGTGACAGTTTATGAACGCGCTGATCGCATCGGTGGTTTGCTGATGTACGGCATTCCGAACATGAAGCTGGGTAAAGATGTTGTGCAGCGCCGGGTTGACCTGCTGGCTGAAGAAGGTGTTACTTTTGTCACCAATGCTGATGTCGGTGGCAGTGGTGACAATGCGGTTGATGTCAAACAGCTGCAAAAAGAAAATGATGCCCTGTTATATACCACGGGTGCAACACGACCACGTGATCTGGAAATTCCGGGGCGCGATTTAAATGGCGTACATTTCGCCATGGAATTTTTAACGGCAAATACAAAGAGTCTGCTGGACTCAAACCTGGAAGACGGAAACTACATTTCGGCCCGGGATAAAAACGTGGTTGTCATCGGTGGTGGTGATACCGGTACTGACTGCATCGGCACATCGATACGTCACGGTTGCAAGTCGATAGTTAACTTTGAATTATTGCCGCAATCGCCAGGCGAGCGTGCAGAAGATAATCCCTGGCCGCAGTGGCCGTTGATTCACCGTGTTGATTATGGCCACGAAGAAAGTATCGAACGTTTTGGTCGCGACCCGCGTGAGTATCAGATTTTAACCAAAGAATTTATCGATGACGGCAACGGCAATGTTGCCGGTGTGAAAATTGTTCACGTGCGCTGGCAGAAAGTGGATGGCCAGTGGTCGATGGAAGAAATTGAAGGCACAGAAAAAATCTGGGATGCCGACCTTGTGCTGTTATCCATGGGTTTTCTTGGGCCGGAGCATTACGCCAGTGATGCTATCAATATCGAATACGATGCGCGTTCAAATTACAAAGCCGATCACGGCGTGTACACAACAAATGTTGAAGGTGTTTTTGCTGCAGGTGATTGTCGTCGTGGCCAGTCTCTGGTCGTGTGGGGAATCAATGAAGGCCGTGAAGCCGCGCGTGAGATTGATCGTTATCTGATGGGCGACAGTTTGTTGCCATAAAAATTTTTGGCCGCAGGCTGAAAACAAAAAAGCGACATGTTATATGTCGCTTTTTTTATGGAAAAAATAAATTAAATTTCAAGCGTTGACATTAATTATCGTTTTTTTTTGCTCGAACTGATCAAGAAATTTATTCAGTGTCTGCTCGGTACCGTTTTCAAAATCGATGAACGCCAGGTTCAGCGTGTATTCATCCTGCGATAATCTTTGCACTGACATGATGCGGCAGTTGGCGTACAGCTTGTGTTTATCATCAGCAATGGGTAGTTCTGTTACGGCCTTGATGCGTACGTGGCTGACCGCGTGGCTCTGGATGCCGCGTGGTTCGATAGAGTCAGTCACCCATGTGTCGCAGATAATCTGCAAGCCGCTGCTGGAAATATTTCGTGAAGACACAGAAAGAATGCTGCCATCTGACAATACCAGATCAACAGCAAGTTCTATTTCGTAACGTGGTGTCTGCCTTCTGTCAGAGACACCTGGAATATCTAGGATCATGATTGTTTGAGTTCAAGTTGCCTGTGAATACTGGTTTAGTGAAAATATAGCGGATATTGCCATCTTATCAACAAAATAGCCGACGTTTCTGACAAATGGTCATGTGTAAGGCAGCCGGCAAAGTTATTATTCCGATTCTAATATGATATTATCCGCCTGCTTTGTCTGGACAGATCATCACGTCGTGAGTTTTTTTGCTGTTCAATATCAAACGTATATAAAGGGAGCTTGTCATGCCAGAAAATCCAGATGTAAATAAAACACTGTCGGTGTTAGAAAATATTGATATCCAGCAATTGATCGAAACCTATGTTTTGCCCTGGGGCATAAACATCGTGATGGCGCTGGCGATATTTTTAATCGGTAAATTTATCGTTAAAATTCTGGTTCGATTTGCTAAAAAGGTCATGACTAAAGCAAAAATCGATAACATCCTTGTTAATTTTATTGGCTCGATCATTAACGCTATTCTTTTGCTTTTTGTTGTTATCGCAGCATTAGATCAACTGGGCGTAGAAACCACTTCATTGATCGCATTAATCGGTGCCGCCGGTTTAGCTATTGGTCTGGCGCTGCAGGGCACACTACAGAACCTTGCTTCCGGCGTTATGCTTATTATCTTTCGTCCATTTAATGATGGTGATTTTATCGATGCGGGGGGTGTTTCCGGCACGGTTGAAGAGATCGGGATATTCACCACCACCATGCGTACCGGTGATAATCGTGAAATCATTATTCCCAATGGTAAAATTTTTGGCGGCACTATCACCAACTATTCAAAACGCAGTACGCGACGCGTCGATATGGTTTTTGGCATCGGCTACGATGACGACATCAAAAAAGCCAAAGAAATTATCAGCAGAATACTTGATGAAGATGAGCGCGTTCTGAAAGATCCTGCGCCGACGGTTGCTGTTGGCGAGCTGGCTGACAGTAGTGTGAACTTTAATGTGCGGCCCTGGTGTGCGACTGGCGAATACTGGAACGTTTATGCGGATACCCACGAAAAAGTAAAACTGGCGTTTGATGCCGAGGGTATTTCCATTCCTTATCCGCAGATGGATATACATCAACAAATACATCAGGACAGGGCTGCCTGATAATAGCTCTGTCGTACAGGAAGGGTGTTGTTGATTTATTATAATTTTTAATGTTAAGAGACGAGAAAATGAAAAAAAGTTTTATGTTAATGCTGGCCGCTTCGCTGGTAATGATAACAAGTGCTCAGGCTGCAGAAGCAGACAAGGCCGATGAATCACCGTGGAAAAGTGAAGTGGAGCTAGGCTTTATCCGCACCACTGGTAATACCGAAACGCAGACCACTTCGATAAAAGCTGATGCAACTTATGAGGTTGATAAATGGCGACATAATGCACATGCCGAAGGTTACGGTCAGCAGTCAAAAGGTGATGCAGGTGAAACGGTGGTTTCTGCCGAACGTTACGAGTTGTCCGGCAAGACTGATTACAAGTTCAGTGAGCTTGATTATGCGTTTGGTTTATTGAAGTTGCAGAAAGACAGGTTCAGTGGTTATGTTTATGATCACATTGTTTCTGCTGGTTATGGCCGCAAGCTGATCAAACAGGATGATATGGAACTGGATGTTGAGCTCGGCCCTGGTGCGCGAATTTTTAAAGTGGATGCAACACCGGAAGTCAGCGGTGAAACCGAAGCTGTTTTGCGTATGTCAGGTAAATACTGGTGGGCGATTACCGGTAATTCAAAGTTTACCCAGGAACTGAATACCGAGATAGGTGAGGCAATTACATCAAGCCAGTCGATCACCGGTGTGCAGGCGAATATCAATAGTACGCTGGCACTGAAATTTACCTATACCCTTCGTCATAAAACAAAAGTACCCCAGGGTAATGAGAAGCTGGATACTGAAACAGCGATGACCCTGGTGTATAGTTTCTAAAGCATCCGTTATTTCAGTTGATAAAAAAGCACTCTTTATGAGTGCTTTTTTATGAGTCTGCGCCTGGTGGTATGCAGGAGAAAAATTCTGTTTGCCTGCCTAGAAGGTAAAACCTAACCCGGCAAACACTTCGCCTTGCAGGAAGAAGTTACCATTGATTTTTATGGTGCAACCGCCGTTGCAGAAGATGGCAGAATTATTGTTATATAAAGTTGCCAGGCCACGTGCTTCCAGTCGTAAAGCAATTCGTTCTGTCATTGGCCACTTCAGGCCAAAGCCGATGCTCAAAGATGCGCGCAGGTCAGATTGTGTGTCAGGAAAATCCGGGCTAAGGTAAGTAAAGCCGAGTCCACCGCTGGCAAAGGTCTGCAGGTTTTTGTCTTCAGAGATTGGCGCGGTGCCACCAAAATGTAAATAATCGATGGTGACCGGGATGTTGACGATGCTGGCAGGAGAAGGCGTGGTTAGTGTTAATGAATTGAGTTGGGTGGATTGATGGCTGTAGTAAACCTCAATTGTTTTGCCGCGCTCATAAGGAAAGCTGAGTATCAGGCCATAAATATCCACACTTTCCAGTGTACGCTTTTCATTTGTTTGTACATCGATAAATTCACCACCGCCGCGTAAGCCGAATAAGGGGATGACCTCTACTGCTTGACTGCTGCTACTGAAAAAAAGCAGGGATGAAAGAACAGCGGTATTAATTATTTTCATGGCTTTTAAAATATTTTTATAGTTTTGTGGTGATGCTGTCTGATGCCTTCATCGCTTTTTGTTTTGCCGCATCGACTGATTTATCTCTTGCCAGTGCTACGCCCATGCGGCGCTGACCGCTGACTTCCGGTTTACCAAACAAACGTATTTGCGTGTCCGGCAGTTTTAATGCCTGCTCGATGTTGTTGAATACTACATTATGCGATTCGCCAGCGACAAGGATAACGCTGCTGGCGCTTGGGCCGTGAAAATGAATGTCCGGAATCGGCAGACCAAGGATTGCCCGTGCATGCAGAGCGAACTGTGAAAGATCCTGGGATATCATGGTGACCATGCCGGTGTCGTGCGGACGCGGTGAAACTTCGCTGAAAATAACATCATCATCTTTAATAAATAATTCAACACCAAAAATACCGCGACCACCGAGTGCGTCGGTGATTTTCGTTGCCATGTCGCGGGCTTTTTTGATGGCGCTGTCAGACATAGCCTGCGGTTGCCACGACTGGCGATAATCACCGTTGATCTGTACGTGACCGATAGGCTTGCAGAAACTGGTGCCATCAATGTGGCGAACAGTAAGCTGCGTTATCTCATAATCAAAATCCACAAAACCTTCGACGATGACTTTGCCGGCACCGCTACGGCCGCCTTCCTGTGCGTAGTGCCAGGCGGTGTCGATATCGGTAGATGTTTTGATGGTGCTCTGGCCTTTGCCGGAAGAACTCATGATGGGTTTGATTACGCAGGGCAGGCCGATGTTTCTGACGGCGGCATCGAGCTCTTCGCGTGTGCTGGCAAACTGATAAGGGGAGGTTTTCAGGCCGAGTTCTTCAGCGGCGAGGCGGCGTATGCCTTCGCGGTTCATGGTCAGCTTTGCCGCGCGCGCAGTCGGGATAACAGTAAAACCTTCGGCCTCCAGTTCGACCAGGGTGTCAGTAGCGATGGCTTCAATTTCAGGTACGATGTAATCCGGTTTTTCGCTTTCGATAATATGACGCAGGGCATCGCCGTCTAGCATCGATATAACGTGGCTGCGATGCGCTACCTGCATCGCCGGTGAGTTTTCATAACGGTCGACCACGATGACTTCGACACCGTAACGCTGCAGTTCGATGACGACTTCTTTGCCGAGTTCACCGCCGCCGCAGAATAAAACTTTGGTTGCTGTGTTTGATAGGGGGGTGCCGATGGATGTCATGTTGCTCTCTATAATTATTTTTTGAAGTATATCGTTGTTGTGATATTTTAGAAACTTAAAAGCGACTCACCACAGAGGCGCAGAGGGCACAGAGTTTTTTATTGTGCCCTCTGTGGTGAAAAATTTTTCACTTTTGACATTTCGCACAATAAAAAGTCGAACGCGCCTGCTGGGTAAACTGTTTTATTGTCGCACCACATTGTCTGCAAGCTTCGCCTTCTCTGCCGTAGACCAGTAGTTCCTGTGCAAAATATCCCGGCTGTCCGTCACTGGCGGTGAAATCACGCAGGGTGGTGCCGCCGGCTTTGATGGCTTCGCTCAATGTTTGTTTGATGGCATCAACCAGTTTCTGTAATCGCGGTCGGGATATTTTTCCGGCTTTGACTTTCGGATTGATGCCGGCACGAAACAGTGCTTCGCTGGCGTAGATATTGCCGACACCGACCACGATGTGACTGTTCATGATCAGTGCCTTTATTGAACAGGTTCGATTGGTCGCTTTTGTTTTCAGGTAGTTGGTGTCGAAGTCGGCTTCCAGTGGTTCCGGCCCCAGCGGTTTGATCAATCGGTGTTGATTGATGTTGTTTGCCGCCCATAACACACAGCCAAATTTTCGGGGGTCACGCAGGCGCAGTACTTTATTGCCGGTAACGATGATGTCGATGTGGTCGTGTTTTTCCGGTGGCGTTTTTTTTGTGCAAATGCGTAGGCTGCCCGACATGCCGAGATGAATGATGATGTTGCCGTTCTCAAGTTGCAGATAGATGTACTTGGCGCGGCGTGAGACAGCGAGTACTTTTTTACCGGTCGCCAGTGTCGGCAGGTTTTTTGGAATCGGCCAGCGCAGTTTGTGCTGACGGATGACTATCCCGGTAATTTTTTTATTGAGCAGATACGGTTCGATGCCGCAGCGGCTGGTTTCAACTTCGGGTAATTCGGGCATTTGTTTTATTGTGGTGTGATGAGGTTATTATAGGCTTCGATATCAAGATGATACTCCAGTCCGAGTTCCGGGCGTGCCAGAATCAGCCAGGGATCGGTATCGGTGATCACATAAGTGATACTCGGCTTATCTTTCAGATAGATAAATACTTCACCGAGTGACTTGCGCTGCATGTAGCTGTGTACGCCAAAAGCCTGATCGTTCTGCCAGTGCTCGATGGTTTTGTTGATGTTGTCAGCACTGATGTCGATGTTGCTCCGCCACAAACCATTTTCATCTTTGCTGATGGTCTGGTTGATCAGAATGAGTTTTGTGATCTCGCTGTTTGCTGGAAGCATATTGAGTGAAACCAGGGTGCCAAAGCTTGAGCTTAACAGCGGGTAATAAACATCTTCGATGGTATAGATGTGCTCGCCTTTTTTTACATAGCGAAGATTGGTCGCCGGGTTGGTGATGCCAAAAGCAATTTCTTCGTCGTTGAATTTTATTGTGGTGTCCGGCTTGTCGAGGCCGATTTTTTTCAGATCGATTTCATCGCTGCTGTACTGGTTGTGCACCGGTGCGTTGATCAGTTTTAGTACCGACTTGATACGAAAGTCATTGGCGGCGACCGACACCGGTTGTGTGATCTGCCAGTGCTGATCAGCCTGTTTAACAAGTTCGGTGGTATTTTTATTGTGTTGTATGGTGATGCGGTGAATGTCTGAAATACTGGTGGTGCTGAGTTTGTTTAGCTCAAAGTTTTTTTCTTCGCTGAAATAAATAATCGATGTCAGCGCCGCAACAAAGATTAAAAGAACCAGATTGAGGATGTTTTTTTTCAGCATGGTAAAGCGTGAGGGTTAGCGGTTCTTGCGAACGTACCAGATGCGAAAACCGGCGACCAGAAGCAGCAGCGGAATAACCAACAGGAAACCAAAGCCGATGACAACCAGCTGTGTTTCACTCAGGTTAAGTCTGGTGTCGGCAGCCGGTTTTACTTCGACCGAAATAAAATCATCATCGCCGATCAGCCAGTTAAAAATGTTCAGGCCGAGGTTAAGGTTTGCGCCAGCGCCGATGTAGGCATCAGACAGAAAATCACTGTCGCCGATAACCACGACACGTTGTGAGCCGGCCTGGTTTTCTTTTTCACGATGCAGTGCTACTGCGATAGCAACCGGCCCGGCGACATCGCCCGCGCTGGAATCAAAAACCATCTCTTCCTGCAAACCACCGGTTTCCGACCAGCTTTTTGCGCCGGAGCTGAACAAGGCTTCGGCCTGCCAGTTGTTGACTGTGTTGTCGTTGCTTAAAGGGCTGATGCCGCGCGCCAGCGGAAACAGTGTGTTGTAACGAATGGTCTGAGTAATAATGTGCGGGAAATAAGCGGTCACCGGGATGATGCCGGGGTGCTGAATGTTGAGCGTCTTGCGCAGCTCGGTATCGTTGTCGATGATGATGCCGCTCTGTAATTGCAGGCCGAGTGAAGTGGCGATTTTATCCAGACCATAAAGTTTTCCCGGATCGACCAGCCACAAAACATTGCCGCCGTTATCGATAAAGTCTGTGACGTGTTTGACTTCGCCTTCCAGATATTGATGTGAAGGCGCAGCGATGACCAGAAGTTTTGTGTTTTCGGGCAGCGGTTGTTCCAGCAGGTTGACGCTTTGCAGGTTGAAACCCATCTCGACCAGTTTCTGTTTTAGAGTGGAATAAGCCCGGTTGTCTGTGCCGTTGATATCACGCTCACCGTGGCCGCTTAAAAAAACCACCTGCTGGTTGTCGCGCCGGTTTAATCTTAACAGGGCATTGCTGATTGCCTGCTCGCTCAGCGAGTCGATGATCTCCAGACGATTATTGTAATGCACAACAAAGGCAAACGGTTTGTTCATCACCACGCCGTCTTTCTGAATCTGATCGATGTCGATGTCGGGGTTCAGCAATCGCAGGTGAAAATCAGGTTTGATGCGTTGATAGCGTGCGATGATTTCCTGTATCGCCTGGCGGGTGACATCGTCAGTGGTGTAGGCGTTAATCGTTACCGGTTTGTCCAGTTTGTTGAGTAACTCGACGCTGCCTTCGGACAGGGAGTGGCGTTTGTTCGCCGTCAGGTCAAACTGCTGGTTGTAGTGGTTGCTGACCCAGGCCAGCATACCGATGATGCTGAGGAACAGCAGCAGAAAAATAAACCTCTGAACGCTGAGTTGTAAACGTGACTGGCTGGATAGTTTCATGACTGCAAGCGTTGCGTTTCAAGTTGTCTTACCGTTAATACAATAAAACCAACAATAAACAATAAAAAGTAAGCGATATCACTTGTATTTAAAATGCCGCGCAACAAAGGTGCGAAGTGCGTGTGCAGTGACAGATAATTTAAAACATTTGCGCCGCCGTCGCCGGTGTTGTTATTGAGCAGCCATAAAAATAGTAACAGGCCAAAGGTGCTCATGGCGGCGATAATTGGATTGTCGGTCAATGATG
>WFOC01000009.1 GCA_015488295.1 Gammaproteobacteria bacterium | reverse complement strand
GGATATCGATGACGCGGTTGCCGTGTTGCCGGAGCTGGCATTGGGTGCGTTTGAGCAGGCGATGCAAAAGTTACATAGTAAATAAAGTTTTTAAATTTCATAGATGAACGCAAATAAGAAATAATTTTGTAATTATTTAAGGAACCTCTGATTAATTCATAATTTGTCATCCTGAGCGAAGCCGAAGGATCTATTACCACTGTGCTATTAAATAGTTACGGAGTACAAGATTCTTCGACTTCGCTCAGAATGACAATTAATCAGAGTTATGTAGGGCGGGCACTGCCCGCCGAAGCATGGCTGATACTCATAAAGTTGGCGGACAATGCCCGCCCTACAGTGAGTAATATTTTAATATGATTTTAGTTTTTTATATCTTTCCAGGAGTGACTTGTGGGTTTTAAATGTGGCATCGTCGGTTTACCAAACGTCGGTAAATCCACCTTATTTAACGCGTTGACCAAAGCCGGTATACAGGCCGAAAACTACCCGTTTTGCACCATCGAGCCAAACGTCGGAATGGTCTTTGTGCCGGATGAACGCCTGGATAAACTGGCAGAGATCGTTCAGCCCGAACGTGTCGTGCCTACCTCCATGGAATTTGTCGACATCGCCGGTCTGGTGGCGGGTGCGTCAAAAGGTGAAGGTCTGGGCAATAAATTTCTCGCCAACATCCGCGAGACTGATGCCATCGCGCACGTGGTTCGCTGCTTTGATAACGACGATGTCATCCACGTCGATGGCAAGATAAACCCGATCAGTGATATCGAAGTCATCGACACCGAGCTTGCGCTGTCTGATCTTGAGTCGGTCGATAAAGCCGCAGACAAAGTCGGTCGTGTTGCCAAAAGCGGCGATAAAGAAGCCAAAGCAAAATTCGAGCTGCTACAAAAAGTTTCCGAGCACTTGAATGAAAGTAAGCCGGTGCGTTCCATGGGATTAAGCGAAGATGACCTGGCCGCACTCTACGACCTGCACCTGCTGACCGTAAAACCGGTGATGTACATCGCCAACGTCAGCGAAGATGGTTTCGATAACAACCCTTATCTGAATGCCGTGCAACAACACGCAGATGAAGAAGGCGCTGCCGTGGTTGCTGTATGCGCCGCCATCGAAGAAGAGCTGATCGAGCTGGATGCCGACGAAGCCAAAGAGTTTCTCGATGAGCTGGGGCTGGATGAGCCGGGCCTGAACCGCGTGATTCGCGCCGGTTATAAGTTACTTGGCCTGCAAACCTATTTCACCGCCGGCGTAAAAGAAGTGCGCGCCTGGACAGTCGCCATCGGTGCCACCGCACCCAAGGCAGCCGCCGTCATTCACACCGACTTCGAAAAAGGTTTCATCCGCGCCGAGACCATTGCCTATCAGGACTTCGTCGATAACAATGGTGAGCAGGGTGCGAAAGAAGCCGGCAAGCTGCGCGTGGAAGGCAAAGACTACATCGTGCAGGATGGCGATGTCATGCATTTCCGCTTCAACGTTTGATCGCCGCCGGGTAAAAAAACCGTCATTTCGAGTGCCAGCAAAGGATTTGCTGGCCGAGAATAAAATAAAACAAAAAAGGGGCAACTAATTGGCCAGTACCCCTCTGTAAACATTGACAAAAAGCCAATAAAACGGGAAAATCCCCGCCCTTCCTACGAAGGTTCAAAAGAACAGTCCGCTCGGACGAATTCTTTTAAATATCTGAATAAAGGTCATGTAGCTCAGCTGGTTAGAGCACGGCATTCATAATGCCGGGGTCGGTGGTTCAAGTCCACCCATGACCACCATTTTTCCATTTTTGTTAATCAGGTGTCGGAGTCAATTTTATAATTGCAGTCTGTCATCTGCTGTATGCGATAAAATTGACTCCGACACCTGATTGCTAAAGTCAGCTAACAATTTCTTCAGCGACTAAAAAACGCTGCGCGCTTTTTAGTCGCTGAAGAAAGACGTTATAAGCTTCTCATGTTTTGAACTCTGCCCGGCAATAAGCTACAATGTAATACATATTAGTACAAAGTAGGTGGTTGTCATGGGTGTAACTAGCATAAGGCTCCGGCCAGAAATGGAAAGTCCATTAGAAAATTTGGCTATAAAATTAGATAGAAGTAAAAATTACATCATTAATCAAGCAATCAAAGAATATTTAGAGCGAAAAGGCTGTGCAGAAGAACGTTGGGCTGAAACTGTGGAAGCAATAGAGTCAGTAAAATCAGGTAAAGTCATTGATGAATCTGAAGTAAATGAGTGGCTTGAAAGCTGGGGTAGTGATAATGAGTTGAAACCTCCTAAAATATGAGCGTCACTTACACCCTTGAGGCCATCGGTGATTTAGTCCGGTTACGGGAATTTATAGAAATTAAAAATCCTCAGGCAGCGCAGCGTATAGCTAAGGACATAATAAAAGGAATCAAGCAATTAAAGAGCTTTCCACTAATGGGTGTTGAAGTTGAAGAGGCACCTGATCCAGAAATGATACGGGATTTAATTATAGGTAATTATATTGCCCGTTATCTAGTTCATTCAAATGACCTGCATATATTACGTATCTGGCATCATAAAGAGCAGCGCTTGTGAGTGTAAATAATTCTGTGTAACTGCCATTGTTAACAGGCCAGATCTTAGTTATTGCAACTATTTTGATAATGGAGTGATGAGAGCTTGGAGTTACGCCTGTTTTTTCTCATACCACCCAGCCGTCGAATTAATCATCCGCACAGCAAACAACATCACCGGCACTTCAATCAAAACCCCAACAACTGTCGCCAAGGCTGCACCTGATTTAAAACCAAACAATGCAATAGCCGTTGCCACGGCCAGTTCGAAAAAGTTACTGGCACCGATGAGGGCGGAGGGGCCGGCGATATTGTGCGGTGATCCTACGGCGCGGTTGAGCAGGTAGGCCAGCGAGGAATTGAACAATACCTGAATCAATATCGGCACGGCCAGCAGCAGGATGATGAATGGCTGTGTGATGATCTGTTCGCCCTGAAAGCCGAACAGTAGTATCAGTGTGGCGAGTAATGCGCTTAGTGACCAGGGGTGAAGGCGTTTTAAGGTGCGTTCCAGTTTTTGTTCACCATCGTTTGAGCGCAACAATAAGCGTCGCCAGATGTTGGCGATGATTAATGGCACTACGATGTATAAAAGTACGGAGAGCAACAGGGTATCCCATGGTACGTGGATGGCTGAGATGCCGAGTAGCAGGGCGACGATGGGTGCGAAGGCAAAGATCATGATGACATCGTTGAGTGCGATCTGGGTCAGGGTGAAATGTGGTTCGCCGCGTGACAGGTTGCTCCAGACAAATACCATGGCGGTGCAGGGTGCAGCGGCGAGCAGGATTAAACCGGCGATGTAGCTGTCGATTTGTTCGGCTGGTAGCCAGTCGCGAAAAAGCCAGGCGATAAAAAACCAGCCCAGTAGCGCCATCGAAAATGGTTTGACCGCCCAGTTAATGAATAGTGTGACAGAAATTCCGCGCCAGTGCTGGCTGACATCTTTCAGTGCTTTCAGGTCGATTCTTATCAGCATCGGAATAATCATAAGCCATAACAAAACTGCCACCGGCAAATTGATCTGAGCGACTTCAAGTCTGCCGACTGTATGAAAAGCCGTTGGAAAAAAGTGGCCGAGTGAAATGCCGGTGATGATACAAAGCGCCACCCATAATGAAAGGTAGCGTTCGAAAAAACCCATCGCCTCGCCTACGGATTTTTTTGCGGTGGTTTCACATTGAACTGACATGATTAATCCTGAGAATTGATTGTTGATGTTTTGTTTGAAAGGCGAGCCAGCAAAGTTTTTACCCGCTGCTCAATATCATCGCGACTGGCACGAAATACCTGCATGATTTCTTCTTCACTGCCGCTGGCTTTGGCGGGATCGTCCAGTGGCCAGTGTTCTTTGTTTGTGCCAGTGGGTAAGACCGGGCAATGCTCATCGGCGTGACCGCATACGGTGACGACCAGGTCGGCCGCTTCCAGCATTTCATCAGTGACTATGGTTGATTCCTGATTTGAAATATCCACGCCGGCTTCGTTCATCACCGCGATGGCGCGCGGATTTTTGCCGTGGCTTTCGATGCCGGCGGACTGGATTTCAAATAATGGCCGGCCATACCATTTGGCCCAGCCTTCGGCGATCTGTGAGCGGCAGGAGTTACCTGTGCACAAAAACAGGATGTTGAAAGGTTTGATCATGATGATTTACTCGGAAATATCTTTTGTGTTGCGATGTTGTTTGAGTCGCTGTGTTTAGGTGTCGGAGTCAATTTTTTAAATTGACTCCGACACCTGCATGTTTATGAGCAACATTTAAAACCCGGCCGGTTTGCCATCGCCCCCAGTATTTTCTGGTCGGATACGAAAGGCTCGGTTTTGCGCACGCCGTTGAGCGTGGTCTGCAAAATGTCCAGCGCCCAGCCTTGCAGATCCGGATTGATGCGGTAATACATCCAGGTGCCGTTGCGTCGGGCAACCAGCACGCCGGCTTCGCGCAGGTGTGCCAGGTGGCGGGAAATTTTTGGCTGCGACAGGTTGAGCGTGTGGGTCAGTTCACAAACGCATAGTTCACCTTCGGCCTGCATCAGCATCAGGCAGCGCAGGCGAGTGCTGTCAGCCAGCATTTTGAAAAAGCTATCGGTTTCATTTAACATGGTGCGTAATATACGCTTATCCATATATATGTTCAAGCGTATATAATTAACTGGCGAAATAAAGCTTTAAGATGTTAATGATAATTGTTATCATTAACGAACCAAGATTTTTATGAGTTCAAATTAATGAAAGCTTCTGCATTTTTATTTCTGGTTTTAATGATATTTGCCCGGCCATCGCTGGCAAATACGCAGCAATTACTGCAACTGATCGATTATGTGGGAGTGGATTACAGTGGCGCGGTAAGTGAAGGCGTGGTGATTAGCCCGACAGAATATGATGAGATGCTGGATTTTTCTGCGGGTATTTCACAGCAACTGGCTGATTTGCCGGCGCATGAGATTAAAGCCGAGCTGATGAAAGATGCGCAGGTTTTATCTGACTGGGTCAGGCAAAAAGATGCCAGTGAAAAAGTCCGGCGGCTGACCGCGCAGATGCATCATAAAATTATTAATGCCTACCAGATAAAGGTGGTGCCGCGTAAACAGCCGAACCTGGACAGAGCCGCGCAGCTGTATGCCGAGCAGTGTGCTTCGTGTCACGGTGCTGAAGGTTTTGGTGATGGCCCCGCTGCCATTGGCATGGATCCGCCGCCGATCAACTTCCATGATGTCGAGCGTTATCGGCAGCGTACTTTATATGGCCTGCACAGCACCATCACCCAGGGCGTGAACGGCACAACGATGACCGCCTATGACCAGATGAGTGATGAAGATCGCTGGTCGCTGGCATTTTATGTTGGCAGCATGGCAGTGGCAGCGGGTGACATCGATGTCGAAAAACTGAAGGCCAGTGACAACACATTGCTGAATATCAGTAAGCTGACCATCACCACACCGGCGCAGGCTGAAGAGCTGTATGGTGAAGAGGGTGCGAAAATCATGGCTTACCTGCGTCATCATCCTGAGATATTTTATGACAGCGAATCCAATCTGGCGTTTGCCCGTCAGCGTTTGCAGGATGTGCTTGTTGCGTACAAAAATAATGATCACAAAAAAGCCTATCAATATGCGGTCGAAGCCTATCTCGAAGGTTTTGAGCTGGTTGAGCAGAATATCAATGCCTTTGATAAACCGCTGAGGCTGGAAATTGAAATTGCCATGACCGGTTTGCGTAACCAGATTCGCAACGGTGAGAGCATCGAAAGCATTGAAAGAGACATCGCGCTGATCAGTGAAAAGCTGGCCACTGCGGACGACCTGCTTGGCAGTACCAGCCTGTCCGGTGGTGCGGCGTTTGCCAGTGCTTTTTTTATTCTGCTGCGTGAAGGTCTGGAAGCGCTGTTGATTGTAGCGGCGCTGGCGGCATTTCTGGTGCGCACCAAGCGTCAGGACGGGCTGCGTTATATCCATCTCGGCTGGGTCAGTGCGCTGGTGCTCGGTCTGTTGACCTGGTGGGCATCGGTCTCACTGGTCAGCATTTCCGGTGCTTCGCGTGAGATCACCGAAGGTGTGGCGGCTATCGTGGCGACGGTGGTGTTGCTCTACGTTGGCTTCTGGATGCACGACAAGACCAGCGCGGCAAAATGGAAAAAATTTATCGATGACAGCATGCACAAGGCGCTGACTTCCGGCACTTTATGGACGTTGACCGGGCTGTCATTCATCGCTGTTTATCGCGAAGCGTTTGAGACTATCCTGTTTTACCAGGCGCTGTGGGCGCAGACCAACGAACCTGGAAAAACCATGGCGTTCAGCGGTTTCCTGACAGCGGTTGGTGTGCTGGCCGTGCTGGGCTGGTTGATTATGCGCTATAGTGTGCGTCTGCCGCTGCGACAGTTTTTTGCAGTGACCGGTGGTTTAATGTTTTTCCTTGCCATTATTTTTGCCGGCAAAGGCATTGCCGCCCTGCAGGAGGCCGGTGTTATCATATCCAGCCCGGTGAATTTCGTGCGTTTCGATTTGCTGGGTATCTACCCGAACCTGCAGGGGTTGCTGGTACAGCTGGCGCTGATCATTCTGGCCGTTTTTCTGTGGAACAGGAAAACAGCAAAAAAATAATCTGGAGAGGGAAGTGTCCGGCTGTGGTTGTGAAATTGAAATAACAGATGAACAGCAGAAAAGCATATTAATCAGATTACTGCTTATCAATGCTTTTATGTTTGTTTTTGAAATCAGCCTTGGCTGGTATGCGCAATCAACCGGTTTAATCGCCGACTCATTCGATATGCTGGCCGATGCGACTGTTTATGCCATCGGTTTGTACGCCATCGGCAAAAGTCTGCAACACAAGGCAAAAGCTGCATTAATCAGTGGCTGGTTTCAGGGGGCTTTGGGCCTGCTGATACTGGTTGATGTTCTGCGTCGTGTATTTGTCGGTAGTGAGCCGGTTTCTGCTTTCATGATGGGGGTGGGAGTCGTCGCGCTGATCGCCAATGTTTATTGCTTGACGCTGATTCAAAAACACAAAGATGGCGAAGTACACATGCGTGCCAGCTGGGTATTTTCAAAAAATGATGTGATCGCAAATGCTGGTGTGATAACAGGTGGTTTGCTCGTCTGGCTGCTGGACTCGCGCTGGCCGGATCTGGTGATTGGTGCCCTGATTGCACTGGTGATACTGAATGGTGCCAGGCACATTATCATTGATGCGCGAACAGAGCTGAGGGATAATAATGTTTTACCGTAGACAGGATGCTACCTCTGGCGATACAAAATGACAGGTCATAACCACCAGCATGATGTAAGTTCTGATCGCATAGGCGTGGTATTTTTTCTTAATTTTTTCTTTACCATCATCGAATTCATCGGTGGTTACCTGACCAACAGCACTGCCATCATGGCCGATGCCGTACACGATCTTGGCGACACCCTGTCCATCGGCCTGGCCTGGCTGTTAAGCAAACTTAGCAGGAAAAACGCCAACGATAATTACACCTATGGTTATTATCGTTTTTCCCTGCTAGGCGCGCTGATCAATGGCGTGGTATTGATTGCCGGCTCTGCCTGGGTGCTGTCAGAAGCCATCCCCAAACTGTTCGAGCCGGAAATGCCGCACGCGCAGGGCATGTTCTGGCTGGCGATACTGGGCGTGACTGTCAACGGTTATGCTGCCTGGAAGATCAGTAAAGGCAAAACCATGAATGAGCGCATTCTCAACTGGCATTTGCTGGAAGATGTGCTGGGCTGGGTCAGTGTGCTGATTGTCAGTATCCTGTTGCTGTTTTTTGACTGGCCGATTCTCGACCCCCTGCTTTCTATCGTGTTTACATTATTCATTTTGATCAATGTTTTAAGGAACACGCGCAAGACGATAAAACTGTTTTTGCAGTCCACGCCGGATGAAAAAATGCTGGACGAGATACGCAACAAGCTGACATCAATCGAACATGTTGATGCGATACATTATCTGCATCTGTGGTCGCTGGATGGTGAACGTAATGTGCTGACGGCGCATCTTGAAATCGATCAGATGATTTCGGCGGGCCAGCAAAAACAGATCAAGCAACAGATCAGCGAACGCCTTGCCGGTTTTTCACTGGCGCACACCACTATTGAGTTTGAACTGCCTGACGAAACTTGCCGGGATGATTAAAGCTGTTTGCTGAACCGGGTGAGTATCTGGTCCAGATGGCTGGCAAATGCTTTGCGGTCGCTCTGGTTGAGTGCCGGTGGGCCGCCGGTGTTTATGCCGCTGGAGCGCAGCGTTTCCATGAAGTCGCGCATGTTGAGTCGGGCGCGGATGTTGTTGGCGGTGTATAACTCGCCGCGTGGGCTGAGTGCCGTGCCGCCTTTTTCAATGACATCGGCGGCCAGCGGGATGTCGCTGGTGATGACTAGGTCGCCGCTTTCCATGCGTTTGACGATTTCGTTGTCGGCGACATCAAAACCCTGTGATACCTGTAAAAAACGGATGTGATGCGAAGCCGGGATTTCCAGTGACTGGTTGGCCACCAGTGTTACCGGTATTTTTGTGCGCTCGGCTGCGCGGTATAAAATGTCTTTGATCACCACCGGGCAGGCATCGGCATCGACCCATATTTTCATGTTGTTTTTTTGCCAGCGCCGAGTTGATAGGCTTGCAGCAGAGCATTTTTTAAATCGGGTTGTTGTTCGATGTCAGCCACGCCCAGATTCTTCTGCGCGATTGCCTGTAGTTTTTCCAGTGCCTGTGCTTCTGTCCAGGCTGTTTTAAAGGCATCAAAATCCAGCGCGCCGGCTTCGAGGTATTGCGCAATCAGCCCGCTGGCCTTGCTGAATAAAACCGGTTCGGCTTCCAGCATTTCATATTCGTAGGAGTAGGGGTCGATGTTGATGGCGCGTGCCAGCAGCGGATACAGTGCTGGCAGTTTGCCCGAGCTGCGCATGTACTGATCGATATCCAGTTCGATGGCGGGGCTGAATTTTTTGCCTTTAAAATAAAATTCGACAGAGGCGGTGATTTGGTTGTTCATGTTTTCTTTGCGTCTCTGCGGTGAAATTTTTAAGAGGTTAAAGCTGTAAACAGCAAGGGTAGCTTTTCCGGCAGCTTCTCGATGTTGTCGATGATGGTGTAACCGCCTGCGCCGAAAATGTCCTGAATGTAGTCGTCGGCTTTTCTGTCCAGGCTGATACAGTAACTGTACATGCCTTTGGAAGAAATTTCATCCACCGCTTTTTTTGTGTCGTTGATCAGGTATTTTTCATCGTCGACATCAATGTCTGAAGGCTCGCCATCGGTGAGAATCAGCATCAGTTTTTTGTCGGCTTTCTGCGTTTCCAGGTAATGCGCGGCGTGGCGGATTGCGCCGCCCATGCGGGTGGAAAAACCGGCTTCCATGGCGGCGAGCCGTGCTTTTACATTATCATCAAAATGTTCGCTGTAACCTTTGAGGTGGTAGTAGCGCACATTGTGCCGGGTGTCGGAATGGAAACCGGCGATGGCGTATTTGTCGCCCAGCTGTTCGATGGTCCATGCCAGCAGTGAGACGGCTTCCTGACTGAGTTGCAGGATGCTTTGTTCGGAACCTTCGGGCACATCGTTCAGCGAAGCGGAAAGATCGAGTAGCAGCATTACAGCAATATCACGGCCATCGTGTTTGTGGCTCATGTTGATGCGCGGGTCGGGTTGTGCGCCGCATTTGTAATCGATTAATGAGCGGATGGCAACGTCCAGGTCCAGCTCGCTGCCTTCTTCCTGATAACGCACGCGCACAAACTGCTGTGGCTTGAGCATGTCGAGGATGGCTTTTAACTGTTTTGCCAGTGCCTTGTGCTTGTCTAAAATTGCGTCGATGTCTCTGGCATCCGCAGACGGGTGGATGGACTCGTACAGGCTGACCCAGTCGGGTTTGAAGGTGGCAGTGTTGTAATCCCATTCGGCGTAGTGGCGTGGTGGCAGGCCATCAATTTCCAGCTCTTCCGGTTTGGCATCACGGTGATCTTCAAAAGCTTCTTCCTCATCACCTTCTTCGATGAAGATCCACATGTGGCGATTGTCGTCGCGGTAGTCTACTTCGGTATTTTCGAAACGGATGTGCGGTAGCTGGTCGCTTTGCAAACGGGTGCGCGCGGTGAACAGGATGGCAATGTCGGCCATCTCTTTGGTGCTGCTGCCGTCTTTTTCTACAGCGGCATGAAACTGTGCGACAAAATCCAGAATGTGTTTGTTTTTGTAGCCGTGGTTTTTATCCAGAATGGCGCGTGACAGCATGGCCAGGCGGTGGCGGATGCAGGATTCTTTTTCGGTATCGCAGTCGCCTTCGACCGGTGTCGGGTGCAGGGCCAGCAGGTGTTTGCGCAGGCCGGGGTATTCTTTCAGCATCAAATATTCAACGCGGGAATCTTCCAGGTGTTCGATAGCCAGGCGCTGGAACGGACTGAAGTTGTCGGCGATGATGGCGGTGGTCCATTTACGATGTGCAGCGATGTGTGCGATGGTGATGCGGTAACGGTCGATGCCGGCAACGACTGTGCCATCGGCGGCGATGAAGTCGTCATAAACATCGGGCACGCGGATGCCCAGGTGGTCGTAATAGGGCATGGGTTTGCGCAGTTCATCAAAACCCAGTGAGTAGGGCACGAAGTAGGATTCGTCCTGCCACATGCTGCGTAAATACATATCCAGCTTGCGCTCGTTATCCATGTACAGCGTGCCGTGGCGTTCGCGCTGCAACATGGCCTTGCTGTCGGCAGATTGCAGGCAGAAATAATCTTTCTGACGCTCCGGGTGATTAAGGTAATTACGTGTGCCGTATTCGATCCAGTTTTTTAAGCCTTCCAGTGATAACTGGTTGAGCAGGTAGGGGATCTGCTTTAATAATTCAGGAAAGCCCTGGCTGGAATGGGTTTTGTGATGGCCGTGCACCGAGGTGGTGGTGGTCTCCATCATTTCAAAAAGAATGTCGAGAAAATGCTGCATCTGCTCCAGTGTACCGAGGCGGCGTGAGGCTTCGGGCAGGCATTGCATGAACGGCGGAATGGCTTTGCCGTTGGGGGTGCGCGACATGTCCCATACTGCTTTGGAAACGATGTCGAGGATCGGTTCGCCGAGGCGGTTTGCCATCTCCGGCATTTCTTCGAGATAGATGGATACCGGTTCCCAGCCGCGGCCGATCATGCAGATAAGCGACGCGCCGGACAGGTATTGATCGATGCCTCTGTTGCTTAAATTACGCAGTGAATCCTGAATGTAATCTTCAAAACATTCTTCAATCTGGGGAAAGCTGCATTTCAGCTTGTCGCGGTAGGCTTGTAAGTCGGATTCTTGCATGGATATTTATATTTCCGCAGAGATGTGTGAGAAAGATTTATTCGTCCGCAAAGGAACGTAAATAGACGCAAATTTAAAAAATAATAAAAAAATTTTATTTGCGTTTTTTGCGTTCATTTGCGGAAAAATTGTTTTCCTCTGTAAGAGAATGTTAACTCTTAACCAAAAATACTATCGATTGAATGATCCAATGTACTGCGAATATCGGCATCATCGGTGATCGGGCGTACCAGTGCCATGCGGCAGGCGGCTTTGGCTTCGATGCCTTTGTTCATCAAGGTTGCAGCGTAGACCAGCAGGCGTGTAGAGATGCCTTCGTCCAGACCGTGGCCTTTCAGGTTGCGTGCGGTGTGTGCAATTTTTACCAGCTTGCCTGCTGTTTCTGCATCGGTGCCGGCTTCTTTCTCGACGATAGCGGCTTCGGTTTTGCTGTCCGGGTAGTCAAAATCCAGAGCGGTGAAACGCTGCTTGGTGGATTGCTTCAGGTCTTTCATCAGGCTCTGGTAGCCGGGGTTGTATGAGATGACCAGCTGGAAATCTTTGTGTGCGTCGATCAGCTCGCCTTTTTTGTCCAGCGGTAACTGGCGGCGGTGGTCGGTCAGTGGGTGGATCACTACGGTGGTGTCCTGACGCGCTTCGACGATTTCGTCGAGGTAGCAGATAGCACCTATGCGGGCGGCGACGGTCAGTGGCCCGTCCAGCCAGCGGGTACCGTTGGCATCCAGTAAATAACGGCCGACCAGATCAGAAGCGGTCATGTCTTCGTTGCAGGCAACGGTGATCAGCGGCTTGCCCAGTTTCCAGGCCATGTGTTCGATGAAACGTGATTTACCGCAACCGGTCGGGCCTTTGATCATGACGGGAAGGCGGGCTTCATAAGCGGCCTGATAAGAAGCGATTTCATCTTCCTGTGCTTCATAAAAAGGTTCTTCGGTTACTTTGTATTGTTCGATATCGATATCAGTCATGGGCTTAACCTTTTAAAAAATATTCTGCCGTTGAGGAAAAAATAAAATCAGTCTGCGAAAAACGCGAGTAACCAAAAGTCACGAAGCTGTTTTTTCATGCGTTTTTTGCGGGCCAATCTTTTGTCTTATCAGTTTTAAATTATTTGAAAAAAAACCCCCACCGAAGTGGTGAGGGTTTTGTTCAGGATAGCCGGCATGTTGCGAGCGCATGGGTGTGCAGGCGCAGCAAACCGGTATCCATTACGTTCAGTCTTATTTGTGAACGCCCAGCTTTTCTCTCCAGCCCGGGTACAATGCATCGGCATCGTGCTCGAATGATTCGAAGGCGCGAGCAAATTCGTGATGCTCTTTTGCGTATTCGATTGGATCAGCGCCTTGCTTCCAGCAATCATAAGCCTGGTGTAAAGATTTCGCACCCGCTGCAGGTGAATCGATGTGACCGTAAGAACCACCACCAGAAGTGTTGATGACGTTACCGTGACCCAGGTTCTCGAAGAAGCCTGGCAGACGCAGTGCGTTCATGCCGCCAGAGATGATCGGGGTTGTTGGCTTCATGCCGTACCACTTCTGGTAGTACTCAGGTCCCTGACACTCATCACGCTCGATCATGTATGCGATGATCTTGTCTTCTGGACCACCTTCCATCTTGCCGTAACCCATGGTGCCCACGTGAATACCGGATGCGCCCATCAGACGTGACAGTTTGGCCAGAACATAAGCGGTGTAGCCGCGTTTTGAAGACGGTGACGTTACCGCGCCGTGGCCAGCACGGTGGTAGTGCAGGTATTGACCGGGGTAGTTACGACGAGCGGTTGTAACCATGCCCGGGCCACCAACATAACCGTCAACCAGGAAAGCAACGCGTGGTGCGTTTTCACCAAATGTTTCCAGGATGTAGTCAGCACGAGCACACATTTCGTGGTGATCATCAGCAGTGATGTTGGCAGAGAATAATTTAGCTTCGCCGGTTTCGTCCTGTGCGCGGTTCATTGCGTCAACAACTAAAGGAATAACCTTTTTCATTGGGCAGAAAACCTGGTTGCCCTGAGGCTCATCATTCTTGATGAAGTCGCCGCCTAACCAGAACTGATAAGCCGCATTTGCAAATGGCTCGGGACGCAGACCTAATTTAGGCTTGATGATGGTGCCGGCAATGTAACCGCCGTCTTTGATTGGACGACCCAGTGCGCGCCACATATCAGAGATATCCATTGAAGGACCGTCGAACAGTTGTAGCATTTTAGGTGGCACGTAGAAGTCATACATCTGTGAATTCTTGATGTCGCCCATGCCCTGGTTGTTGCCGATAGCAAGTGTCAGGAATGAAACGACCATGGTGCGACCGTCGATGACGTTGCGGTCGAACAGCTCGATTGGGTAAGCAATCTTCATCAGGCCTTTGGCTTCATCGATAAAGTAAACTAATGCGTCAACACCTTTGGTGAAGTCGTCAGTGGTCGATACTTCTACGTTAGTACCGGTCGAAGACTCGGCAGCAAAGTGAGCCGCCGCTTCCAGGTAACCGTAGCCTTCAGCAGGTTCCATAGTGTAAGCAACCAGCATGTGTTTGCCGTCAGCAAGTAAGTTGTCTTCGTTTAAGCTCAGGTCTGAATAACGACCTGTTTGGTCTAATAAAGCCATTGAAATGGTCTCCTATTATTGAAATTTCGGCGGTTATCCAGTTTTGAATAACGGCAAATCTGATCTGATGTGGCAGTGGCCGGATGGGGCGAGCTGTTCTCAGGGGCGGTTACTATAATTCTGATGCAGCATAATTAACACTAAATGTTTTTGATTGTTATAATAAGTAAATACTTATGGTTAAGTGATTAATTGTAATATTATTGGGCAATAATTAGTGCTATCACCACTATTTTGAGCTTCAGGTGGTGGTTTTACTGTGTTTATGAAGGCGGACAGGCAATGGCGTTGAATATGACATTTCGCCAGCTCAAAGTGTTTGAGTCGGCAGCGAGGAATTTAAGTTACACCCGTGCGGCGGAGGAATTGCATCTCAGTCAGCCGGGTGTTTCTATGCAGATCAAACAGTTAGAAGAGGTGGTGGGTTTGCCGTTATTTGAGCAGATCGGTAAAAAAATGCACCTGACCGTCGCCGGGCGGGAGGTTTATGCCTACAGTAAAAGTATAGGTCATCTGCTCGATGAAGCTGAAGTGGTGCTCAACGAGCTGAAAGGCCTGCAAACCGGTCGTTTGTCGATTTCGGTGGCGACCACCGCCGGCCACTTTGCAACGCGCCTGTTGGCAGCGTTTTCCCAGAAATATGAAGATGTCACCATCAGCCTGGATATTACCAATCGCGCCAGCCTGCGAGAGCAGCTGGAGGCGAACCGTCCGGATCTGGTTATCATGGGGCAGCCGCCGGAGGGGGTTGAAGTGGAGTCGGAAGCGTTTATGGAAAACCCGCTGGTGATGATTGCTTCGCCGAACCACCCGTTAGCGTTTGAGCGCGAACTCAAGCTGGAACGTTTTGAGCGTGAGCAGTTTGTGGTGCGCGAAAAAGGCTCGGGTACACGCGGCGCGATTGAGCGGTTTTTTAAGGAGCAGCAGGTAAAGTTTCAGACCGGTATTGAGATGACCAGTAACGAGGCGATTAAACAGGCGGTTGAGGCCGGTCTGGGGCTGGGTATTGTTTCTATTCACACGCTGGAACTTGAGCTGGAGACAAAGCGGTTGCAGGTGCTGGATGTTAATGATTTTCCGATCCAGCGATACTGGTATGTGATACAGCGCAAAGGCAAGCGCCTGTCACCTGTGGCGCAGACGTTCAAGACCTTTGTGCTGGAGCAGGCGCGGGAGTTTATTCGGGTGCCTTGAGTTGTTGTTGGCACAGTCTGTTAAAGGCGAAGTTGGCAGAAAGCCGTCACCCCTGAAAAGTTGTTCAGTTAAATGTGGCTACATACGTTTCAAGCCGGCTTGTTATTCACCGCGCTCAGTACTGGTTTATTTTTTATCGCCAGCGAAGACAGTGGTATGGG
>WFOC01000008.1 GCA_015488295.1 Gammaproteobacteria bacterium | reverse complement strand
GCTCAGAATCGGTCGGGAAAATATTTTTAGGCAGAAAAATCCTGGGCAACCTTTACAGGAGGCGGTGTTTGATAAAAATAACTTGTTAAAATTGATAGTAACGGCTGCTTCCACTTTTATTGAATAATGATATTATGCGTAACTGGAATATCGGCTGCGACATTCTAAAGTAGAATTGTTTGTTGATGAAAAGGAGACATCATGGAAACCGTAACTTTATTTGAATGGATGGTAGGCGCGGTTTTTGTCAGCGTCAATGCGTATCGGCGTTACAACACCCCTGCGAGTAACCGTGCAACCACCACGTTTGAAAACTTTAATACATTCTTTCTCTTTTATCTTGTTACCGTTTTAATTGCCTATGTTATTTTTGGTGCGCTGTTTGATAGCTCGCCCGAGACCGTTGGTGGCTTGTATGGGCTGATGACCGGGCAGATAAATGCTACTTTGCCGGAAGAACTTTCCAGACTTAGCGCGCCAATGTTATCCGCTCTGTTTTTGACCACGCTGCTACCTTCTCTGCCCTGGTTGTCGCGTTACGATAAAGCAATTCTTCGCAAGTTCTGGGAACGCGGTCATATCCCTAATCACGTACAGAAAATGGCAGCGGTGATGCGCCGCGCGCCATTTAATTTTTCACCGAGCCAGAAAAAACATCTGCGTAAACTCTGTGAGTCTTTGTCTATCGACAGTGCGGCACTTGATCTGAAGCAGGGCGATACCCTCGATTTTCACTGGGCGCGTGTAAATGTTCTGCTGGAAAGCATTGCCGAGTGGAAGCGGGATGACATGGCGCGGCTGCGTGGTTTTATGAAAAAAAATGCAGATGAGTTTAATGCGTTAATCTCTTCGCTGGAATATATCAACAGTGAGTTTGCCGAACTAAAAGCCGAGAAGCTGGATGCAAAAGTGCTGACCAAGATTGAAAAAATGCTCGGCAAGACTATTTTTGATTTGTTTCGTGATACCACTGTTTTTGTCGCAAAAGCGGTGTGCATTGCCGAGCTGACGGAGAGTGGTCGAAGTTCTCGTATTTCACAGCTGGGTTTTGAGGGAGGCTCACAGGGAAGGGATCGATTATCTTCGAGACAGATATCAGGGGCGCTGCTTGCTATCCTGGTAACGTTTCTGCTGGTATCCGTTGTGCAGGAACTGTTTAAGTCCCCCGATTATCGTCGCTTTGGTAACGTTGGCTTCATGACCTTTTTGATGTTTTTTACTTATGGTGCAGCGCTGATTACTGCGCTTGATCTGAAATGTCGAGTAGGTATGGGGTATAACGAATTGACGCGACAGAGAGCCTGGAGCGCCTATTTCTGGATTGGCATTATTACAGCCTTCAGCTGGTTGGTGGTTACTTTCAGCTATCGTTATGTTCTGAATATGCTCACGGGAATGAGTAGCGATGCAAACTGGGAGCGGGTGGTGACAGACATCAGCTGGAGCTTTCCTTATGCATTGCAATCGCTGGCGCTGGCGGTGTCTATTTCGTGGATACTGGATTATCACCAGAGTCAGGGTTTGTCCGGCCGGCTGACAGCCAGGCAGCGTTTGTTTGATATGTCGATTGCCATGAGTGCGCTTGCTGTAGTTTCGGTGATCGCTTATCTGTGGATGGAAGGGCTGGGCTGGTTCGAAGGTTTTGGCACCAAGGAAGAGGCATATCGTGGCCGGATTTCTCTGGGCTGGACGGTTGCTAAAGGTGTGGCGGTTGCTGCTGTCGTCAGCTGGCTGGTGCCGATGTGGTTTAATTTAAATCGATTGAAAGCGCCGGACCAGATAGCCGGGCGTTTAATCGCAATGAATAAATCGGGGTTGTCCAGAGAAATAAGAAGTCTGGAATCTGATGAGCTGATCAGTGTTGTGGCAGCGGTATCTGCGAAGGTGGCGCACATCGATAATGATGTCAGTCGCAGCGAGAAAGATGTGTATCAGATTATCTGTAGCCATCTGGCCGGGCTGCCCAGTTCAGATGTGGATGTTGATGCAGCAGAAAAAGAACTTGATCGCTGTTTTGAGTTGATTGAAAAAGATGAGCTTGAACTGGATAAAAAATTGAGCCTGTTAAAAGGCCTGCCGTTATTGTCGTCATTAATGCCTTTTATTGCTTCATCCATCGCTTTTGCCGATGGCGTTTATCTCAAACAGGAGCGTTTGATGGTGGAGGAAATACAGAAAAAAATGGCAGCGCACGCCAGTGCTTATGATTGATAAAAATTTCGCTGAATAATCACCGGTTATTGTGCCATGTAGCGCTTGCGTTTTTTAGGTTTGAGTTTTTCGATGTCAACGATGACAAAACCATCAACACAGTCTGAAAAGTCCGGGTCGATATTAAAGTCGCTGAAGATGATGCCATCGTTATCACAGACCTCGGTGTATTGCTTGTACAGCGTGGGTACGGTGTGACCCATGATGGCAAGCATGCTTTTTAGCTGTTTGAAGTCGCTTTTGTAGTCATCGCCGGAGAATTGCCGGGCAAATTTTTCTTTCTGTTTTTCTTCGATCTGGTAAGGCATCATTGCGGTTACCGGTTTTTCCTGATGACCAAAATACAGGGTATAGAAAAAGATGAGCAGGTCTTTGGCATTGCGTGAATAATTGTTACTGATGCTCACCGGGCCGAATAGATAACGGTATTGCGGATTGCTTTTCAGCAGTGCGCCGATGCCGTACCATAGATAATCCAGACTGCGTTTTCCCCAGTAGCGTGGCTGCACAAAACTTCTGCCCAGTTCAAGACCCCGGTAAATATACTGCTTCATTTCACTGTTATATTGAAACAGCGAGGTGGTATAAATGCTGTCCAGGCCGGCGCTGGATAATACTCTTTCGGTATCGCACAGGCGGTAGGCACCGACGATCTCCAGATCATCTTCATCCCACAATATCAGGTGCATGTAATAACTGTCGTATTTATCAATGTCACGCTTTTTTCCGGTGCCTTCGCCAACTGCGCGAAATGACAGTTCACGTAGGCGACCTATTTCGCGCATGATGGAAGTGTCAGCACGGTATTCGAACAGGTAGATTTGTTTGTTGTCGCTGGTTTCACCCAGGCGTTCACAGCTGGCGAGTTCCTTGCGCAGACGTTGTCGGCATTCCGGGTGGGCGACGGCTTCCCTGGTTTTGAATACAGGTGTTTTGTTTGCTGCCAGTTTATAGATGTGTCGTCGAAACAGGGCGGCGGTATCGCGCAGGCTGACGTTGTTTTGTGTATAGTTTTCGCGTTCTATTTTTTCACCGATGGTAAAGATGATGGATTTGCTTTCCTGTTTAAACATTTCGTGCACCAGCCAGAAAGTTGATAGTGGTTTGGCGACAATGGACAGGGCGTAAAACAAAAAAGAATTTCGACCGTTAATATGAATTGGCAGTATTGCAGCGTTGGCGTTGTTAGCGATGTTGAGAAAGCCTTTGCTCCACTCGCCGTCCTTGATGCCTTTTGCGCCCAGGCGTGAGACTTCGCCTGCTGGAAAAATGATGATGGCGGAATCGTTCTTTACGTAATCGATAATTTCTTTCAGGTTGTTGCGGGTGGTTTTTCCACCGACGTTGTCCACCGTGAGAAACAAAGGTTTTAATGCATTGAGTGTTCCCAGCATCTGATTGGCAACAACTTTGACATCCGGACGGATTTTGTGAATCATCTTTAATAATGCCAGTCCATCGAGCGTGCCCAGTGGATGGTTGGCAACGATGACAATTTTTCCGTGCGGTGGAATTTTAATGACATCCCGTTCGCTGACGCTGTAGGTGAAGTCAAAATAGTCCAGCACCTGTTCGACAAAATCGATGCCGCTCAGGTGCTGGTATCTTTGCTCGAATTGCTGCACTTCTGTTTCGTGAAAAAGTGTGCGCAAAAAGGCGATGACCGGGCTAAGAATTTTTTTATGTTTTGCCGCCAGTGCAGGGTATTGTGTGTTGATAACACTTTCGATACTAAACATGATCTACTCATAAAGTTTTTCTTAACCTGTAGAGTAGGTGGCTGATGTGACAGCCGGGTGATGGTTTTATGATGGTTTTATTGCGGTAATAAAAAAGGCAGCGAGACTACAGAGTAGTGCCGCTGCCTTCAATCGAAGTCGAGAGTTATTTAACTGCCAAATTTGTAATCCATCATTACCCAGAAAACAGTTTTGTCAGTTGCCTGCTTGGTATAGTTACCGGAAGCAACACTGTCGCCGCCGCTATACAAAGCTGCTTTTACCATGCCAGTGAGATTTTTCACGCCCGGTACAGAATTTTTGTACAGCAGATCCAGTTCTGAACCGTAGTTGATGCTGCCGGCATCGCTGGAATAGTCATGGTATATCGCCTTGGCAACACCGAAACCTTTTGCTTTGTAACCGACGGTTACGTTCATGTCGACCAGGCCTTCAGCGGGTGTGGCCAGAAAGTTATCTGCCCAACCGTTATGTGCGTGCAAAGTTGCCAGTGGTGTAGTGAACGTTGTTTTGCTGCCGCTACCATCGGTGCCGCTTAATACTTCATATTGTGCGCCGACTAAAAAGCCCGACATGTTGGCATCGAGTTTCAGGTTCATGTAATCAGCATCGGCATTGGGTTTACCCAGGCTGGCTGTTTCCATTGAGGCATCAGTCTGCATGGCGTATTCCACGCGGTAGCTGAGTTTTGTGCCGGACATACCGGTTTTACCCGTTAGTGCCAGACCGTAAGTATCGTGCAGCGAGCCAATCAGGTAACCGTAACCGGTGACGTTGATGGCCTTCGAGGCTTTGTATTTTGCGTGCAGTACAACAGTGCTGGTCTGGAAGCTGTTGCTGCTGTCAGCCTTAACAGTGTTTACCTGTGTGACATATGCGGCCAGTATATCCAGCTTGTCGACGGTGTTATCAACCACGGCATAGGCATCAAGTGACTGTGGCATTTGTCGCCAGTTAACCGAGCCGATAAAACGTAAATTATCGAGATTAACAATCTGGCGGCCTGCTCTGAAAAGAGTCTTGCCAAGTTTAAAGTCCAGATAGGATTGCGTTATTCGTGTCTGGCTGGGGTCGGCGACCACGGAGTATCCGGTCTGGCCATTGTTTGTGCTGTTGTAATTATTGTTGGCGGCATGAACGTCTGTCATTTCGGCGTAACCGGAAAGCCATTTGGTGCCGAAAAGATCAGCGTCAACACCGATAACCAGCCGGTTGGTCAGAGCGTTTGCGTTCGAGTTGGTGTTGTCCTCATCTACCATTTCATATCGCGGGCGAAGTTCGCCTTTTACCTTGATGTTGTCCATCAGGATTATTTCATCTGCGTTAGCGTAGAGTGCAGCCGGCGCGAAACTCATCAAAATGGCCGTTGCTAAAGAGGTTCTAAATAGATGTCTCATTTGTGGGTACCTTTGTGATTAATGAAAAGCGGAAATAAGGGCTTCCGTTATGGTAATCAAAAAGGTCGAGATTTATATGATCCACATCAATTAATTAATTATATTAGAATAT
>WFOC01000007.1 GCA_015488295.1 Gammaproteobacteria bacterium | reverse complement strand
GATCTGTACATTCCTAAAAAATAAACCACAGGGCGGGCACTTTTTTGTGCCTGCCCAGCCGGACTTATCTCACGACAGAGTCACCTGACAGGCAACGCCAGATATGCTTTCCGATCACACACCAGTCCGGCATTTCATCGCGGGAATTTTTGCTCCCATCAAAAACAGATGCTGACTCAATCCTCAGCATAAAAATGTTCAACAAATGATTTTCGAAATTGCTGATGACACATCAGGCAGTTATTTTGCAACGTCGCAAAATCAGCAATGATTGCATAACCATCTTCACGCGCAGCAGATTCGGCAAGTGTGCGTGCCGCATCATGTGTTTTACCATCATGCGTTTTGAACTTGCTGATATTGGTGCCGGCAAAAGCCATGATTCGCACTTTTTCGCTTAACGGTGGTTGCGGATGGTCGGCCACCAGCAAGGCATTTTTTTCAACCTGCTTCCAGTCCTCCCGTGAAATACCGTCCACAATAAGCTGCATATTCCTGCCCATGTCACGCATGATTTTTTGCAATACCAACGGCTCAACGGTTTCCTCTGAAGTTTCTGCAAACGACGGTCCACAGGCAACTGAAAAAACAACCATCAGGGACAGACTATTAATATAAGGTATTTTCATATCAGGCACTCTCAAATTAAATAATAAAACCGGGGCAACTCAGAAACTGTACTTCGCTTCGACAAATACGCGGTCATTGTCTTCAGTAGCACGGTAAAAAGGAATGAGGCTGTCACCGCCGATATAATCAACAATGCCAGCGTTTAAAGATATTGCATCCGTGTATTTGTAATCTATCCACAGCCGCTGAAAGCCGCCATCGAAACTGCTGCCCGGCCCATCACCGCCCGCCAGTGACAACAAATAAGTGACCGTGGCATTGTCATGATCGAAACTGTACGATGTACGCAGCGCTACCTGCACGCTGTTCTGACGAACAAAATCCGGGAAAGTATTTTGTGCCGCCGCTTCCTGCAAGGTCAGTGTCAGCATTTTTTCTTCATAATCAAAAATGTGACGGTTTGCCAGCTCCAGTGAAATAACCGTGTCCTTGATACCGCTGTAGTCAAAACCAATCAGCGCATCAAGGCGATTTTTTCTACCGCTGCTGCGGTAATTAACATCATTAATCAACGCCGCTTCGGTCTTGAGCAACCAGCCACCGGAAACAACATTGGTCGCAAAGCCGATCATATTAATCTTGTCATAAAAACGCAGCGGCACGGCACCAACAAGTTCGACATCAAAGCGACTATCAAAAACATTCGCCGCGTATAAAGACAGGTCCCAGCCGGTAAAGCGGCCATCCAGGCTCATGGCGTATTGTGTGTTATCCAGGTTCCAGTCCGGTTCTACCCGGTCAGGAAAGCGGGCGTAAGGAATCGGTTCGCCGAAGATGCCGCTGGGACGATAGTCACTGCCGAAACCAGCTTCGATCTCAAGTCGTGGCTCATGAATAATTATGGCGCTTAAACCCCAGTCACCAAAATAATAATCCAGGCGCGTCATGGTTTCGTTCAGCCGCAGGTCTTCGATATCCACCATGCCGGGCTCACGATTATCCAGCGGGTTGATGACATCGGTAATGCGGATAGAATCTGATTTTCCCCAGATAACAATCTGCCGGCCAAACTTCAGGTCCAGGTTTTTTGTCAGCGAGCCCTGAATATAGGCATCTTTGAGATCGACGAAAGACTCGTAAGTATCGAGCACATCCTGAGTATAATTTTCCCTGCCGTTGATCGACCATGAAGCATCGTACCAGGCCACCACTTCAAATTTGGACTGCCAGTTGTCGCCGTGTTTCATGTCCAGCGTCAGGCCGCCTTTTATTCTGCTGCGAGACAGGCCACTGAAATCCATTGGCATATCACCGGGGGCAACCAGGCTCTGGCTTTTCTGTGCATAATTATATGCACCAAGAACAGAACCGTAACCACTGAGACTGTACCAGTCAGTCTTTTCTTCCTGTGATGCAGAACCTGAATCAGAAACACCAGGATCAACAGGCGATGTATCAAAACCACTTTCATCCAGATCACTTAAATCACTGCCCGATGTCGCAGCCGGAACCACCGCCGGTGCTTTATCAAACTCATCAAAACCGCTCAAGGCATCTTCCAGCTCATCGGCGACAACAGCACCGGTGAACAACAGACATGACGAAAGTGTCCAGGCAAGCGGTTTCACATTACACTCCTTTCTCAATACGTCTTACAGTAAAGAAGGCATCATCCAGATCCTGATTAAACTTCACATCATCAAGTTTTAATATCGTTCTATGCAAGGTGCTCTTGTCTTTTGTGGTCTTCATCTCGATCTCGGTCGCAACCCAGATGCCATCAATTTTTTCCAGTTTTTTCACATCAAGGTATTTCTTCCTGCCCTGTTCTTTGAGGATATGCAGTGCGCGTACTACAACAAAATTATCCTGCCGTACAAACATATAAGATTTTATATAACCGGTTTCATCAATGGTCTTCTGTGTTTTTGGAATACTTTCCATGACCCATACCTTGTGGCCGCGCACACTGGTTTCTTTTGCGATACGGTAGTTGTAATCATCAACATCACGCGAAGTCATATCGGAATAAGTAAAATCCGAACCCATGAACGAACTGCTCTTGTCGCTGGAAGCGATACGCTTGGTTTTTTTCAGCGCGGGCAGATACAGCCATTGATCATCATCCTTATTGGAATCATGGTAGTCATAAGTTAAAAACGCAGTATTCCTGACATCCGCCGGGGACAGGAAAAAAATAACGCTATGTGTATCACGCCCCTTGTCCATCGAATAGTTTTTCATTTTTCGAACACGTTTATTGCCGTGCTTATCAATCAGAATCATTTCCATGGTCGAAACCGATTTATCGCCATCATCACGTTCATCCACCTGTCTCGCTATTTCATCTGCAGTAATGGCAAGCAGACTCATAGGAAACACCAGAATACTTATCAAAAATAAAAATTTGGTTTTCATAGCTTTCTCCTGTAATAAAAATTATTTGAGCAACAAGGAATCAATAATGATTTTTGATATCTGCGCCGCTGCCGACTCAATATCAAAATTTTTCCGCTGATCAGCCCTGGACGCACCGGGCAATGATTTTCTGAACGGAATACTGGTTACAAAAAGATTAATGGTGCCAACAATCATAAAATGAATAATCAGGGTTTCTGCCGGCTTGAAAATATTTTTCGACTCACCAAGCAACAGTGTCTCACCAAGCAAGGCCAGAACGCGCTCCATCTGCCTGCGCGCAGACACTGGCATATTGGCACCACCCGATGCCAGCTCACGCATTAAAATAGCGGAAAAATAAGGGTTATCTGCACTTGCCCTCGCAAACATGCGGATATGTGACTCAAGCCGCGTTACCGGATCATCTTCCACCGACACTGCTGCAACAACTGCATCTGCAATCGGTGTAAAAAGTGCAATAAGTGCATTTTCATACAATGTTGCCTTGTCTTTGTGATGGTAATAAATGCTGGCCTTGTTAACACCGCACTGCTCCGCCAGATCGTCCATGATGGTGCCATCATAACCATGCTGCGCAAACAGCCTGGTTGCACACTTTAATATTTTCTCTGATGTTTTTATTTTTGCCATGACGTTCAATTATTTTTCCGGCTTGAGAATGAGCTTCATCATCGCGCCGATTAAAACAAGATCAGCCAGCATCGCAGTCAACACCACCGTACCGGTGATCAAACCAAAGTTATAAAGATTTGTCATGCTGGCAAACATGAAAACCAGAAATCCCGAACTAAGCACAATTGAGGTAATAAAAATCGCACGCCCGGTCGAATTAATGGTAAGCAACACCGCCTCATCCACATTTTTTGTCTGTGCATAATAACGATTGAAATTATGCATAAAGTGCACCGTATCATCGACCACCATACCAATGGCAATCGCACCGATCAATATGGTGAACATATCCAGCGGCATATCCAGCACGACCATCAATGCCACACCAATCATTATCGGCGTAAGATTAGGGAACATGCTGAGCAGGCCGAATTTAATGCTGCCAAGAAGAATGATCATCAGGATGGCGATAACACCAAATGCAATAATGTAACTCTCGATACTGCTCTTGATCGACTTGGTTATGGTATCCGCAAGAATCGGTAATGTGCCGGTAATAGAAACCGTTGCCATACCTTGAAAAGCATCATTTAAAAGCAGGTCCAGTTCATTCATTAGCTCAACATATTCAACAGAATCCACCCACGGCGCTTTGATTGACAACCGTGTTTTTGAAAACCGGGAGTCAACAATTTCTTCCAGGTCATCACTGCCGCTGTTCTCAAACAGTAAAAACTCCTGCGCGATCAGATCCTTGTCCTGCGGAATCCGGTATTCACTCTGCCGGTTTTCATTGAGCGCTTTGTTGATCTCTTTAATAACATCATTGATCGATACGATCTTTCCGATGAAATAATTCTCGCCTTTATAGGTGTATATTTTTTGCGTTACCTGTTCGATAGTATTCAGGAATGCCGGTTCGTAAACACCGTTTTCTTTCTGCGTGTCCAGAACCACCTCGATGGTAATCGAGCCTTTCAGTTCTTTATCAATGATTTCAGTATTTATACGCACTTCATTATCTGCGGCAAACCAGTGCAGCGGGTTATGCGAAAACTGCATACTGGCAGCCAGCGAAAACGATACGATAATAATCATCGCGGCCACACTGACGATTGACCTGGGATAGGTAATTGAGAAAACACCGATACCATGCACCAGACGATCCAGCAGCATGGGCTTTTCATCAATCGAATGCTGCCGTGCTTTTATCGGTAGCAGACTGATAAGCGCTGGCAGAAAAATCAGCGTCAACATTAGCTGATAGCTGACACCCAGCGCTGAAAAAATACCGAGATTGGCAACCGGTGCAATATCAGAAAATGAAAACGAAGCCAGTGACGCGGCAGTGGTCAATGATGTCATGAAAATTGCCAGCCCCGAATGCCCCAGCGCATATGCAATGGCAACTTTTTTATCTTTGACTTCATCATACTTTTTATAAAACATCGCCAGCAGATGTACCGAGGCACCGACACCGACTGCCAGTAATAACGATGGCAGGATTTGCGTCATCGCAGTGATCGGTGCTCCTGCCAGCGACATCGAACCAACAGTGGAAAGCAGGGTTAAAACAACAACGAACAATGGCAGCAAAATACCGCTGACACGCTTAAACATGACCAGCAGCAATATCGCGATAGTGATAATCACGTACAAAATAAAAGTCGACATATCACTGATCAATGAGGACTGTAAATTTTTTGTGACAATGGGTGAGCCGGCAATATAAATTTTTATATCGTCGTTCTGATATTTTTTCAGAATCTTTTCGATGCTGGCAATTAATTCATTGGTCTCGAGAACATTAATGAACTCACGCTCTTCCGCTGCCACGCTATTCGAGGCCGATTGATCAACCACTGCATGTGACGGCTCATCAAAACCGGCATCATCAAAACCGCTTTCCAGCATCTCACTTTCAGTTTCAGCAACAACACCGATAGAAGTGTAGGTCTGCGTCGTGATCATAATGGTAGTGAAACTTGCGTCTTCACTGAGATACAGGTTTTCATAAACTGGATTGCTCAGAGCAAACTTTTTAATCTCTTCCAGCTGCCCGGCATCAGCGGGAATACCATCTTCGAACAGGTCTTCAACGATCAGCTCATCTTCATTGCCTGTCGTTTTGCGCGCATTTTTCAGAGAGTTCACCTCTTTGATATAAGGCGCGTTTTGCGCAATATCATCATGCAGCGTGAACAGGGTCTTTAAAAATTCCGGCTTGAATACATCCTTTGTTTTAAGCGCGATAATAATTTTTTCATCACGGCCAAACTGATTTCTGAAATCATTATATGCCAGAATTTGTGGGTCGTCCTTGTACAGAAAACCTTCTGTTGAAGTATCAAATGTTATATTCGGCAAATTACTGGCAAGGCCGATAACCACCGCCAGAACAGCAAACAGGGTTTTAAATTTATTGTCGTAAATAATGTCCGAGAAATGCTGAAATTTCTCTTCACTACGAATTCGCCAATCTTTCTTTTTCATCTGTTCATCGCCCGAATAAATAAACTAATTAGTTATATTTTGCAAAATATTAACCAATTAGTTACATTTTTGCAAGCCTTTTGCAGAAATACCGTGATGCAAAATCTGCCCCGTAAACCTGAAATCTCACCAGTTTTAATCCCGGTTAATCACAAGACCTCCCGACACCGAACAGCAACACAAGTGACACCAGCAACCACTCTCAGTTATAATTCGCCCCATCCAAAAATTCCCGCAAGAGCAGACTTATGAGCAACGTAACCCAACGTCCTGTGCGACGCGCACTTATCAGTGTTTCTGACAAAGAAGGCATCGTCGAATTTGCCAGATCACTGCACGCCCTGGGCGTGGAAATCCTTTCCACCGGCGGCACTGCCAAACTGCTGATCGATAATATGATCCCCTGCCTGGAAGTATCCAAACACACCGGTTTTCCAGAAATCATGGACGGTCGCGTCAAAACCCTGCACCCCAAAATTCACGGTGGCATTCTAGGCCGACGCGGCATTGACGATGACGTGATGAAAGACAACGACATCGCGCCAATCGATCTGGTCGTGGTCAACCTCTACCCTTTCGAAGCCACCGTTGCCAAAGAAGGCTGCTCGCTGGAAGATGCGATTGAAAATATCGACATCGGCGGCCCGGCCATGGTGCGCGCAACAGCAAAAAACCATGCCTGTGTCAGCATCATCGTTGACCCGGTGGATTACCCACGGGTGCTGGAAGAATTAAACTGCAACGAAGGCGTGGTCAGCGATGCCACACGCTTCGATCTGGCGGTGAAAGCATTTGAACACACCGCCAACTACGATGGCATGATTGCTAATTATCTTGGCCGGGTACAGGAAGACGGCAGCATGATTGATTTGCCTCGCACCATCAATCTGCAATTCAGCAAGGCACAGGAAATGCGTTACGGCGAGAACCCACACCAGCACGCCGCTTTTTATACCGAAAAAAATATCAGCGAAGCCTGCATCGCCACCGCAAAACAGTTGCAGGGCAAAGAGCTTTCTTTCAACAACATCGGCGACACCGATGCTGCACTGGAGTGCGTCAAACAGTTCGAAGAACCGACCTGCGTCATCGTCAAACACGCCAACCCCTGCGGTGTAGCAGTCAGCGATAACATCCTGGATGCCTACAACAAGGCCTACAGCACCGATCCGGAATCAGCCTTCGGCGGCATCATCGCATTCAACCGTGAGCTGGATGGCGATACCGCCAAAACCATCGTCGAACGTCAGTTTGTCGAAGTGATTATTGCGCCGAGCATCAGTGGCGAAGCCATCGAAGCCGTCGCCGAAAAGAAAAATGTTCGCCTGCTGGAATGCGGTCAGTGGGACACCACCAACCCGCGCATGGACTACAAACGCGTCAACGGCGGCCTGCTGGTGCAGGATGCCGACCTGTTGCTGCTCAATGAAATGAAAGTGGTCAGCGAATACAAACCCAGTGAACAGGAAATGAACGACCTGCTGTTCAGCTGGAAGGTTGCCAAGTTTGTAAAATCCAACGCCATCGTTTACGGCAGGGACAATATGACCATCGGTGTCGGTGCCGGCCAGATGAGCCGCATCAACAGCGCACGCATCGCCGGCATCAAGGCTGAACACGCCAGCCTGAAAGTGCCCGGTTCAGTAATGGCTTCCGACGCATTTTTCCCGTTCCGTGATGGCATCGATGCGGCACACGAAGCGGGCATCGTCGCTGTTATTCAGCCCGGTGGTTCAATGCGTGATGATGAAGTTATCGCTGCAGCCAATGAGTTTGGCATGGCCATGGTGTTTACCGGCATGCGTCATTTCCGCCATTAATAACCAGACTCATTCAAGCTCAAGGCCTTGATTTGCAATATATTTACTTATTCCTGTATAAAATTATGTTATAAAGAGCCTCATGGAAGAGAAGCGTCTCGAAGAAAATAAACAATTGCGCGAGCAGCTGGATAGACTGCTCAAAGAAGCGCGACGCAACGAACAAACGCAAACCTCGTTTGATGATTTTTCTCTGGCCGTGGTCGCGGCGCAGGGCCCCAAAGAACTGTTTAAACTGATACTGCAGGAACAGAAAAAATTTCGTGTTGACGAAATTCGTCTGTGCCTGGTCGACCGTTTTCACGAAGTCGAGCGCCTGCTCACTGAAAGCTACCAGAACAGTTACAAAGGTTTGAGTTTTATCGACACCGAAACCAGCAAGCTGCTGATTTCCGACATCCCGGATCGCCCGGTACTGGGTACACGCATCATCAGCAAATACGACTGGCTGATCAACATCGAAGAAACCAGCAAATATAAATCAGCCGCTCTGCTACCACTGAAGCGCGGCCGTGAAATCATCGGCATACAGTTACTGCTGAGTAAAAATGCCACGCGGTATAACAAAGATGTTGCCACCACCTTCCTGCAAAAGCTCGCGGCCATGATCGCTATCTCCATTGAGAACTGTATTAACCGCCAGCGCACGCTGGAACTGGGTTACCAGGACGGCCTCACCAACGCTTATAACCGGCGCTATTTTGACGAGCGCTTAAAGCACGAGGTTAACCGCTGTACACGAAACAAAACCGACCTGGTCTGCTTATTTATCGATGTTGATTTTTTCAAAAAGATTAACGACCAGCATGGCCATCAGGTTGGCGATGCTGTGCTGGTCAGACTGGTCGCCCTGATGAGCGAGCAGGTTCGTTCCAGCGACATCGTGGCGCGTTATGGTGGCGAGGAATTCGCCATTATTCTGCCCGACACCGGTATTCAGCTGGCACACGAAGTAGCAGAACGCATTCGCAGTAAAGTTGAAGCACAGAAGCTGATCTTTGACGATCAGGCACTGGGCATCACTGTTTCTATCGGGCTGGCATCACTCAGCCAGATCAAATATCAAAAAGAAATTGAAGGCAAGGAAATAGCAGCCTTCGAGACCGATCATCTCGATCAGCTGCTACTGGGCAAAGCCGATGAGGCCCTGTATCAGGCAAAACAGACAGGCAGAAATCAGGTGGTCATTCAAAAAATGGCGAGCTAATCAGCCGCCCTGAACATACAGAAGCAAGCTAGTACTCGCTCTGCAGGCGGATAACATTCTCTGCCCGCACATGGTGACGAGCATTTAGCTTCCAGCCTGTATTCAGGTCCTTTTTATCCGAAATTTCAAAATACCAGATGCCTTCGCTTATGTCCTGTTTGACATGACCGATGTACTGATCGCCGATACCGTGATCCAGTATTACCGTAACATCACTGTTTTCACGTGTCGCATGCTGCAGCTGTAGCGGCAGGCTTTTCGGATAGGATTCGAGCAGACCTTTATCAAACTGCAGGCGGATAATTCGAGCTGTATTATCAAACTCGATAACGGCTTTCAAACCCAGCTCTGCGGCTTTTTTATCACGACTGATAACACGGTTTATTTCCATGCCCAGCTTGTAATAATCATCGGCAACCAGACCATCTTCGGTGTCGACCGCCAGCCATATCATGACCACACCCATGATAACCGCCGAAAACGGGATAAATAACATCATCCACACCAGTGGATATTTGTGCCAGGGCTTGCTCGTTTCAGTCATCTGCATAATTATTGTCTTATTTAAATTTAGGGCCGAGGAAGCGCGCCTTTTCAATATCAACCAGTTCGTCATGACCAATCGCTTTTAAGATAAAGGTAATTTCGTTGCTGCGCTGCGCCAGATTATCTGCATCAACCTGTACGCGCACCGGCAATTCAATGACCTCACCACTTTTCACCAGAATTTCATCCGAATCTTTTTTAAGAATCAGATCAGGAATCCCTTCTGCACTCAAGGTATAGCGGTGATCCTGCTTATCCATATTTAATACTTTGATGATGTACACGTTCTCGATCAAACCATCATTGGTCTCGCGGTACAGGCTATTACGATCACGAATAACATCCACACCAATTGGTGTGCGCGTCGAGATGGAATAAAAAGCACCAACGGTTATGCCGATTAAAATCAGCGCATACACCACCATACGTGGCTGCATGATCGTTACATGCTTTCCTTTCAGGGCATTTTCGGTGGTATAACGAATCAAGCCACGATCATACCCCATCTTATCCATGACATCGTCGCAGGCATCGATGCAGGCAGCACAACCGATACACTGATATTGCAGGCCATCGCGTATATCAATGCCGGTTGGACAAACCTGGACACAAATAGTGCAGTCAATACAGTCTCCCAGACCGGCTTCTACCTTATCTGCCGTTTTTTTCCGCGGGCCTTTCGGTAAGCCGCGCATCGGATCAAACGAGATAATCATCGTATTCTGGTCAAACATCGCGCTCTGGAAACGCGCATAGGGGCACATATACAGACACACCTGCTCGCGCAGCCAGCCGGCATTGCCGTAGGTCGCCAACGCGTAAAAATATATCCAGAAGCTTTCCCAGGGGCCGTTATTAAAGGTCAGGAAATTTACTGCCAGCTCACGTATCGGTGAAAAATAACCAACAAAGGTCAAACCGGTAAAAAGAGAAAAAACGATCCAGACAAAATGCTTGGTGGCCTTGATCCGGATCTTGCGAAAGTTATTCGGCTGCTTGTCCAGCTTCATCTGTTGCGGACGGGAACCTTCAATTTTTCGCTCTATCCACAAAAAGGCTTCTGTCCATACCGTTTGCGGACAGGCGTATCCACACCAGACCCGACCGGCCAGGGCTGTCACAAAAAACAGTCCGAGCGCAGCAACAATCAACAATAAAGCAAGATAGAAGAAGTCCTGTGGCCAGAACACCATGTTGAGGATATAAAACTTACGCTCCGGCAAATCAAAGAGCACTGCCTGCCGGCCATCCCACTGCAACCAGGGAAGAATGTAATACAGACCAAGTAGCGATATCACGCCCATGGTACGTAATGCCGCAAACAGACCATGCACTTCACGTGGATAGATCTTTTGACGTTTTTGATAAAGCGACTGTTCTGTTTCTTTATCTAAACCGGCAACGCGATCTTCGGGATGGTCTTTGGATTTATTATCAAGCATTATTAGCTTATTACCTAATACTGTTACTCATATACAGAAGCAATCTAGATTATTTATCCATATTAACAATTTAGTGCGCCACATTCGGTAAATAAGCTACGGCGCACGGAGAGAAAAATTACTTCTTGGCTGCTGCAACACTTTTTTCTGCAACAGCGCCAGCAACATCCATCGCTTCAGCCCGCGCTTCTTTTCTGGCCTTGCGATTTACATCACAGGGCTTCAAAAAGTAGCAGCTTGAAGCTGCCGTTATCGCACCAAAAGACCAGAATATGAAAAAACTGAGGGTGTAGCTACCCAGTCGACTAATATCGTAATCAATGAATACCAGCATCGGGTCAAGCATAGTGGTAAACAGCACGGTGGCAATTCCGGCCGTTATGAAAGACGGCCATAAAACTGCAACTACACGTTGTATCAGAGGTATCGTTTCCATGTAGACATGATACACATAGATTGATTCTATGTACATCTGCCCACAGCAACTCTAGTCTGATTCGTGAGACAGGCTGTATACGTATGCTGCCAGAATATGTGACTTGGCTGTACCCAGGAACTCACTGTGTGCTGGCATTCTGCCATTACGACCCTTCGCAATCGTTTCCTTGATAGAGCGAGGAGAACCACCGTACAGCCAGATATTGTTGCTCAGGTTAGGTGCGCCCAAGGCTTCATTACCTGTACCGCCCGGCATATGACAACCGACGCAGAACATATCAAATTTTTCTTTACCGGCAGCGGCCAGTTTTTCATCAACATCGCGGCCAGCAATGCTCATAACATATGTCGCTACCTGGTTAACACCTTCATCACCGCCCAGTGGACCTTCCCAGGCAGGCATGGTGCCCATACGGCCATGCAGAATAGTCGCTTCGATCTGCTCCGGTGAACCACCGTATAACCAGTCGTTATCACGAAGATTAGGGAAGCCTGGCGCACCACGTGCGTCTGAACCATGACACACTGCACAGTAGGTTACGAACAAACGCTCACCGGCATTCATCGCTGCTTCATCAGTAGCAAGTTCAGCAATCGGTGTTTTCTCAAACTTCTCGAATAATGGCCCGAACTCGGCATCGGCTGCCGCTACTTCCGCTTCATATTCACCGACTTCTGTCCAGCCGAGCAAGCCCTTGTAAGAACCCATGCCCGGATACAGAATCAGGTAACCAATAGCAAAAAACAGGGTGAAGTAGAACATATACAACCACCAGCGAGGCAGCGGATTATTCAGCTCCTGCAGGTCTTCATCCCACACATGGCCGGTAGGTACACCTTCTTCAGTTTCAGCTCTATTTGTCCCTGCCAACAGGAAAAACAACCAGATGATACCGCCACCTGCTATCGCAATAATAAACCAACTCCAGAATTCGCTGGTAAAGTCAGACATAATAATTCCTCATAACCTTTGTTTTATTCTTTAAACCACTACCGTGATTTATATAATTTAAATTCGTAAACGCTATTGCTGTGCGTTACGACGCTGTTCAGCTGTCAGATCTTTATCGTCATCCAACGCCATTCTCGCCGCTTCCTCAAAGTGCTCTTTTCGCTTGCCACTCCATGCCCAGAAAACAACAACGACAAAAAATACAAAAGCAAAAACAGTCCAGGCCGATTGCCAGAATACTTCTGTTGATGATGGTTCCACTCGCGTAACCTCTTTAAGTATTAAAAATTAACGACGTTGTTTTACGTGCAGACCCAGGGACTGCAGATAAGCAACAACGGCATCAAGTTCAGTTTTACCTTCCAGCGCAGCCGGTGCCGCTTCAATTTCAGCATCGCTATACGGATGACCCAGCATAACCAGTGTTTTCATCTTGGCCTGGATATCACTGCCATCCAGCGCATTTTCATCCAGCCACGGGTATGAAGGCATGATTGATTCCGGTACCACATCACGTGGATTAATCAGGTGGACACGATGCCATTCGTCAGAATAACGACCACCAACACGGTGCAGATCAGGCCCGGTACGTTTTGAGCCCCACAGGAACGGACGATCATAAATAAACTCGCCAGCCACAGAGTAGTGACCATAACGCTCGGTCTCTGCACGGAAAGGACGAATCATCTGTGAATGACAGCCCACACAACCCTCACGAATATAAATATCACGGCCTTCCAGCTGTAATGCGGTATAAGGTTTTAAACCATCAACCGGCGTGGTTGTAGAGTGCTGGAAAAACAGCGGCACGATCTGCGCCAGGCCGCCCCAGAGCACAACAACCAGCGACAAAACAATCAGTAAACCGACTTTAGTTTCAACTTTATCTTGAATAGTTGACATTATTATTCTCCTCGGCTCTTAATGCGCTGCTGCTGGCTCAGGAATAACAGCGTTCACTGCTTTACCCTGTGCGATGGTTTTATAGAGGTTGTACGCCATGATCAGCATACCTGTCAGGAATAACGCACCACCACTGGCACGAACGATGTAGAACGGATGCATTGCCTGCACACTTTCGACAAAACTGTAAGTCAGAGTGCCGTCAGCGTTAATTGCACGCCACATCAGGCCTTGCATGATGCCTGAAATCCACATAGATGTGATGTACAGCACGATACCGATGGTCGCAATCCAGAAGTGCGTTTCAATCAGCTTCTTGCTGTAAATTTCAGTATTAAACAATTTTGGAATCAGGAAGTACATGGCACCAATACTAACCATGGCTACCCAGCCAAGCGCACCGGAGTGTACGTGACCAACCGTCCAGTCAGTGTAGTGAGACAATGCATTCACTGTCTTGATTGCCATCATCGGGCCTTCGAAGGTAGACATACCGTAGAAAGACACAGAAACAATCAGGAACTTCAGAATCGGATCAGTACGCAGTTTTTCCCAGGCACCGGACAGCGTCATGATGCCGTTGATCATACCGCCCCAGGAAGGTGCCAGCAGAATCAGTGAGAAAGCCATACCTAACGACTGTGTCCAGTCAGGCAGCGCGGTGTAATGCAGGTGATGCGGGCCAGCCCAGATATAGGTAAACGCCAGCGCCCAGAAATGCACAACCGATAAGCGGTAAGAATAAACCGGACGTTCAGCCTGCTTGGGAATGAAGTAATACATGATGCCGAGGAAGCCTGCAGTCAGGAAGAAACCTACCGCATTATGGCCATACCACCATTGCACCATTGCATCCTGCACACCCGAGTAAACAGAATAAGACTTCATGAAGCTCACTGGCAGCGCGGCGCTATTCACTACATGCAACAAAGCAACAGTAAGAATAAACGAGCCAAAGAACCAGTTGGCAACATAAATATGCTTAACCCGGCGCTTGGCAATCGTACCGAAAAAGACCACTGCGTAAGAAATCCAGACCACGGTGATCAACAGATCAATCGGCCATTCCAGCTCAGCGTATTCTTTAGAAGAGGTGTAACCCAGAGGCAGTGTTATTACTGCTGAAACAATAACCAGCATCCAGCCAATAAAGGTAAACTGTGCCAGTGCCGGCGCAAATAAACGTGTATGACAGGTACGCTGCACGACATAATAAGATGTCGCAAACAGGGCACAGCCGCCAAAACCGAAGACTACCGCATTGGTATGCAACGGACGCAAGCGACCGAAGGATAACCATGGCGTATCAAAGTTAAGCGCTGGCCACGCCATCTGCGATGCGATAAACACCCCTACCAGCATACCAACAATACCGAGTACGACAGTCATAATTGCAAACTGTCGAACTACGGAATAATCATAGGTCATTGTTTCATTGTTCATAAATGTTGTCCGCCTAACTTGTTATAGGTCTTATAAAAATAATGCCCCTCGCAGAGATTTCCGCGAGGGACAGCTAAAAAATAATATATTAGTTTATTAGAATATATCCAGTTATTCAAGACGATAATGTCCTTTAGTGCATATATTTTACAAAACCAACAATAAAATTAATCCACAAACTGTGGCGCAAATCCATTGAACCAGAGAATCGCTGCTGCCACCATCATCACGATCAACGTCACCATACCGACGGCAAGTATTGAACTTGAAAACAGAAAACCGCGCTCATCATCAATCTCCATCATTACGGGAAGGCCGATATATAAAAGCCTTACCGATAAAGCCAGTGCTGGTAGCCCAACAACAAAATTCAGCCATAAAATCGGAAATAGCTCAACAATGCCAACTAAAAACAATGGTGTTGCAGTAAATGCCGCCAATCGAATACAGCGTGACAGATTCTGCTCCGCGTCATAGGTCTTGCTCATCCAGTGAATCATCAAACCCATGCTAAACACGCCTACCAAAGTAATCAGGTAAAAAGCAATCGCAATAATCAATGCACTATCAGGAGAAAGCTTTACCGCCTCGCGTGCACCTATCTCCCAACCGAACTGCGTGGTACCGAAATAACCGGAAACCGGGGCAATGGCCGCCATAATAAAAACATATCCGCAAAAGCACTTACCAACAGTACAGTCTACATCACGAATTTTTTTCCATTCTTCTGACGGGTTAAATAAAATCCCAAACAAGTGTGACAGCATAGTTTTTCTCCGGTTTTTTTAGAATTGTGGTTAGCAATTCACACCGATAATACACTGATAACTTGTTAATTCAAGCGCACATAAATATTGGGGGAATTATATTTGCCCTGTTAAAAAAAAACATGACCTATATCAATTATCAGGAAATCGAGACCTGTAATTTTGTCATGTCATAGAGGGTTTTTTGGCCTGCCTGACAGGAATAGTCAGGCTAACTATTTACTCGCATTCACCAACAATGCTTCGTAAACGCTTTATATCAAGGATGCTAATGTGCCGACGGTCGACATCAATAATCTTTTCAGACTGAAAAGTAGCAAATAGACGGCTGACAGTCTCAACTGCCATACCAAGGTAATTGGCGATATCCTGACGTGGCATTGTCAGGTTGAATTCATTGTCCTTCCAGTGCCGCTCTTCCATGCGCGCAGACAGGCTAAGTAGAAAACTGGCAAGGCGTTCTTCGGCTGTCATCTTACCCAGCAGTAATAACAACTTATGATCATTATTAACCTCCTTACCCATGATGCGACGCATCTGTTTTTGCAAACCGGGCAGGCGATGGCAGAGCGACTCAATCTGATCAAGCGGCAACTCGCAAACACTGGAGGTTTCCAGCGCGATAGCATTACAGGTATGCGAACCATCAGCAAAGCCATCCAGGCCCAGTAACTCACCCGGCAGATGAAAGCCAACAATCTGCTCATCACCGTTGGCACTTTCTGTCATGGTTTTAACGCAGCCGGAACGTACGGCATAGATAGCCATCGCACGCTCACCATCACGGTAAAGAAAATCATTTTTATGCAAGGGCTTGGGCTGATCAACTACTGCATCAAGATTACTGAGCTCTTCTTCCTTCATGCCATGTGGAAAACATAGCTCGCGCAAGTTACACTCACTGCAACTCAACTTTAAGTGATCTATGTTAATTTCTTTAAACTTACTCATAGTAAGATGTAACCCTTTGTTCCGTAGTTTTTAGTTAGATAGAATAGTCGCCGGGCGGCAATCACACCTTCAAACCTTTATTATTTTAATTAGAATCCATTTAAACAATTGATTTAGTAAACAACAAGTCTTTTCGTCATTAATTATATGAATAAACCTGCTGAACCAACACATTGCTTTCATTGCGGCCTGCCTGTCGATAAAGACCTGAATATTGTTGTGGAATACCAGAACGAAAACAAGCCCATGTGCTGTTATGGCTGCCAGGCAGTGTCACAGGCAATCATCAATAGCGGCATGGATGATTTTTACAAATACCGCACCAGCACACCGGAAAAACCCGGAGAGATCGTGCCAGAATTTTTGCAACAGTTAAAGGCTTATGACTCAGCCAACGTGCAAAAAAAGTTTGTTCAACACACCAACAAAGAAAATATTCTGGAAGTCTCACTGATTCTTGAAGGCATCACCTGCGCCGCCTGCGTCTGGCTCAACGAGCAGCACCTCAGCGCGCTCGATGGCGTGCTGAGCGCCAGCATCAATTACAGCAACCACCGTGCACGCGTACGCTGGGACAACAGCAAGATTCAGCTCAGCGACATTCTGGAATCCATCTCGCGCATCGGTTACCTGGCGCACCCTTACGACCCCGAACAATACCAGCGCATTCTCGAAAAAGAACGCAAGCAACAAATAAAACGCCTGGGCCTGTCCGGCCTGCTCGGCATGCAAATCATGATCTTCGCCGTTGCCATGTACACCGGCGACTGGTGGGGCATCGACGAGACCTTTAAGCAGAGCTTCCGCTGGATCAGCCTGGGGCTAACCATCCCGATACTGCTGTTTGCCTCCTCGGTATTTTTTAAAGCCGCCTACCGCGATCTCAGCAACGGACGCGTTGGCATGGATGTGCCGGTTTCACTCGGCATTGCCATCGCCTTCAGCTCCAGCCTGGTGCATACCGTCACCGGCAGCGGCGAAGTGTATTTCGATTCAGTCGCCATGTTCACCTTCTTTCTGTTAAGCGCACGTTTTTTTGAGATCGGCAGCCGCAAGCAAACCTCGGAAGCCACCGAAGCCCTGCTCAACCTGAAGCCCGCCATCGCCACCCGGCTGATTGATTATGCCAGCAAAAAATCCAGCACCATCGAGCAACAGGAAAACGTCGCCGTCACCGAACTGAACACCGGCGACTACCTGCTCGTGCGCCCCGGCGAGACCGTGCCTGCCGATGGCACCATCATCAGCGGCAGCTCCAGCATCAACGAATCGCTGATTACCGGCGAAAGCATACCGGTCACCAAACACCCCGGCGACCCGGTCATCGGCGGCAGCACCAACAGCGAAAACGCGCTGATCATCCAGGTCACAAAACTTGGCGAAGACAGCGTGCTGTCCTCCATACAACGCCTGATCGACGAAGCCCAGCACACCAAACCTGCTATCGCCAAACTGGCCGACAAAATCGCCAGCTGGTTTGTCAGCGTGTTACTCACCGCCGCCGCCATCATCGCTTATTACTGGTACAACACCAACCCCGACATCTGGCTGGAAATCACCATCGCCACCCTGGTGGTCAGCTGCCCCTGCGCACTGTCGCTGGCAACCCCGGCCGCCATCACCGCCGCCAGCGGCCAGCTGGCTAAAATCGGCTTATTACCGAAACGTGCACACGCACTGGAAACACTGGCACACGCCACCGATTTTGTATTCGACAAAACCGGCACCCTCACCGAAGGCCGCATCAAGCTGGAAAAAATCATTCTGAACCCGAAAGCAGATATTGATGAAAACACCGCGCTGAACATCGCCGCCTCACTGGAAGCCAGCTCGGAACACCCCATCGCCAAGGCACTGCTGAACGCCTGCGAAGAAAAGCTACTGAATGTCAGCGAACTTTCAAACCAGCTCGGCGAAGGCATCCAGGGGCGCATCAACGGCACACAATGGTTCATCGGCAACCGCGGCTTTGTCGAAAAACACAGCCACTGCGACAAGGACGATGGCAGTGCCGAGCACGCCAGCAAAATCTACCTGGCGACAACACAGCACTGTGTTGCCGTGTTTGCACTGTCTGACCGCATCCGGGACGAGGCACGACCGCTTATCCAGCAACTACAAAAACAACACAAACACACCCACCTGTTCAGCGGTGACAGATTAGAAAACACCCGCGAAGTAAGCAAACAACTCGGCATCCCACACTACCTCGCAGACCTGAAACCCGAAGATAAACTACAAAACGTCAAGGCACTGCAACAGCAGGGCGCTATCGTGGCAATGGTCGGCGATGGCGTAAACGACGCACCGGTACTGGCCGGTGCCGACCTGTCCATCGCCATGGGAAAAGGCACACAACTCGCCGCCGCCACCTCCGATATGATTTTAATCAGCAACAATATCGAACACATCTACCACGGCTACCAGATCGCAACAACAACGCTACGCGTCATCAAACAGAATTTAAGCTGGGCACTGTTGTATAATATTACCGCCATCCCCGCAGCCGCGATGGGTTACGTCGAACCCTGGCTGGCCGCTATTGGCATGTCACTCAGCTCACTGGTGGTCGTATTAAATGCATTGCGACTTAACAGAATGAAATTATAAACTTCCCTGAATTAAACCCGCGCGTATCAGTCACACATAGCACTCATAAACTTGCGACATAAAAATTAAAACACATCCATGGATATAATTTACTTACTGCTGCCCGTCGCGCTGCTCATCGTTATCATCATCATCGCGATCTTTTTCTGGGCGGTAAAATCCGATCAGTTTGACGACCTCGAAGGCCCGGCCTATCGCATCCTGATGGACGATGATGAAAAGAGCAGTAAAAACCGGAAAGACAAAACCGGCAAAAATAAATCCAGTTCTAACCATATGCCAAACTAAACCTGCCGTGACGACTTCAAAACACGGCAAGAACTCGCTATACCTGCACCCGAAGCAAGCTGACTTTCAGGTCGACGACCTGCCCGCCTTTATTCACGCCCTGCAAAGCATCGGCCTGATCGCACAGAAAATCGATACACAAAAAAACACAGCGCATTATTTTACCGGCAAAAAATATTTAGACTACATCGCCTACATGGGCTGCGCACCAAGCATCCAGTTTGAAACCAGCGAAAAGAACGAAAACTTCTGCTTCATTAAAATACACCGGCTGCCAGAGCCGCAATTAATCCACAGCCAGAAACAGGCACGCGCACCACATTGCCCGCACTGCAACAAACCGGTAAAAAACTGGCTGGACAAAAAAACCACCTCAGGCATTCACTGCGACTCATGCGACAACACATCCAGCATCGAAAATTTCAACTGGCGCAAGATGGCCGGTTACGCACAGCTGTTTATCGAAATCACCGACATTTTTCCCAAAGAAGCCATTCCACAGGCATCATTACTGGACAAACTGGCAGGCATCAACGATGTCGAGTGGTTATATTTTTATCACTGCCAGTGATGCACCCCGGCAACACAGCGCACGCAAAATCACGAGACAAGTCCGCTGGCGATTAGTGTAAAATACCGCGCTTTATCCTGACCACACGAAGACAAGCACATGAACGTTTTGATCATCGGCAGCGGCGGCCGCGAGCACGCGCTTGCCTGGAAAGCCGCACAGTCACCTTTAGTCAACCAGGTTTTCGTCGCCCCCGGTAACGCCGGCACCGCACTGGAAAACAACATCGAGAACGTCGACATCGGCACAGAAGACATCCCGGCGCTGCTCGATTTCGCCAAAAGCAAGCAGATCGAACTCACCATCGTCGGCCCCGAAGCCGCCCTGGTCGCCGGCATCGTCGACGTGTTCAACGACAACGGCCTGAAAATCTTCGGCCCCAGCAAAGCCGCCGCCCAGCTCGAAGGCTCCAAGGCTTTCACCAAGGATTTTCTGGAACGCCACAACATTCCCACCGCGTTCTACGGCAACTTCACCGAGATTGAACCGGCAATAAAATACATCGAGGAAAAAGGCGCGCCTATCGTAATTAAAGCCGATGGCCTGGCCGCCGGTAAAGGCGTTATCCTGGCGCAGACCAACGACGAAGCCATCGCTGCGGTGAAAGACATGCTGGCCGGCAATAAGTTTGGCGATGCCGGCGCACGCGTGGTCATCGAAGAATTTTTATACGGCGAAGAAGCCAGCTTCATCTGCATGGTCGACGGCAAAAATGTGCTGCCCATGGCCAGCTCACAGGATCACAAGGCACGCGATGATGGCGACAAAGGCCCCAACACCGGCGGCATGGGTGCCTACTCCCCCGCACCGGTAGTCACCGCCGAAATGCACGACCGCATCATGCAGATGGTGATCGAACCCACAGTCAAAGGCATGGCTGACGAAGGCAACAGCTTCAGCGGGTTTTTATACGCCGGCGTGATGATCAACGATGAAGGCATCCCGAAAGTGCTGGAATACAACGTGCGCTTCGGCGACCCGGAAACCCAGCCCATCATGATGCGTTTAAAATCTGATTTAGTACAGCACTGCCTCGATGCCATCGACGGCAAACTGGACAGCGCAGAAGCCCAATGGGATGAGCGCACCGCCATCGGCATCGTACTCGCTGCCGGCGGCTACCCGGACAGCTATGAAAAAGGCAACACCATCAGCGGCCTGGAAAATACCGAAACCGAATCCACCAAGGTTTTCCACGCCGGCACCACCGAAAAAGACGGCAAGGTCATCACCAACGGCGGTCGCGTTTTATGCGCTGTCGCACTCGGCGACTCGGTGACCGAAGCACAACGTGTCGCTTATCAGCTGGTTGATAAAATCAAATGGAAGAATGTTTATTTTCGTACAGATATCGGCTATCGGGCTGTCGCTAGAGAATCAGCGACAAATGAATAATGAACAGTGAATAATTAAAAAAACTAAAAAGCCGCATGCCTTCAGCATGTTGCCATCTTGAACGAATGTAAAAGATCTTCAACTGCCGCTGTACAAACTCTTTCACATTCGTTCAAGATGACAAACCATTATTAAGAATGACTGTTTTGCATTATTCATTATTCACTGTTCATTATTCATTGCCTCTCGTAACCACCGCCTTTAGCTGTATAAAAACCGCCGTGCCCGGCGACAGTTGCAGGGTCTGAAAAGATTTTTCAGAAATCAGGGACAACAGCACATCACCGCTGCAGTCTATCTGCAGCAACACGCGTCCGTGTTTTTTGTCCAGCACCGCCGATACCCGACCTTCGATAATGTTTAAAATACTGGTATCAGTCGCCCTTTGCCTGGTCACGCTGACATCACTGGCAAACATGATCAGGCGCACGCGCTTGCCGATGGCCATTAAACCCGGCACCTGAAAACGATTGCCATTAGTGGTGTGAACGGTGGAGAGTTCGAAGTTTTTTTCCTGCTTCGATACCGAGCCTTCCAGCACGGCAACAGCACTTTCCACACGCGCCAGCGGCGACTCAGCCGAGACCAGCGCATCGTGCATGCGGCCATTAAATACCTGTCGCCCCTGATCCATCACCAGCATGTAGTCACACAGGCGCAGCATTTCTGTCAGGTTATGACTGACATAGAGCATGGGAATATTCAGCTCTTCGTGCAGTTTTTCCAGATAGGGCAATATTTCCTGCTTGCGCTGTTCGTCCAGCGATGCCAGCGGCTCATCCAGCAACAGCATTCGCGGTTTTTTCAACAGGGCGCGGGCGATGGCAACACGCTGCTTTTCACCACCGGACAACTGAAACGGGTAACGCTCAAGCAAGTGAGCGATGTTCAATAATTCAAGCAGATGCTCACGCTCCATGCTCTCGTCTTCATCCTTGCAGGCAAGACAGCGGCGCGCACCGTAGGCCAGATTTTTTGCCACGGAAAGGTGCGGAAACAACCGACCCTCCTGAAACACATAACCGACATTTCGCTGCTGCACACTCAATGCACGCGTCTCATCCAGCCAGGTTTCACCATTGATTTCAATCCGCCCCTGCACCGCCTGCTCCAGCCCGGCCAGGCAACGTAGCAAGGTTGTTTTTCCCGAGCCGGAGTGACCAAAAATACCCAGCACGCCTTTTTTCGGAATCACAAAATCTGCTTCAACCTGAAAGTCGGCACGTTGCAGACGAATGGTGCAACGCGATGTTTTATTGCCCGCACTCATGCCTTCACCCGAAGTCGTGCATTGACAACATACATCATCAATATGGCGATAAAAGCTGTGCACAGCAAAATACTGGAAAGCACATGCGCCTGTGCATACTCCAGCGATTCAACATGATCATAAATAGCAATCGACACCACCCGTGTTTCACCGGGGATGTTGCCGCCCACCATCAGCACCACACCGAACTCACCCAGGGTATGCGCAAAACCCAGCACGGTGCCGGTCAGAAAACCACGCCTGGCCAGCGGCATGGCCACGGTAAAAAAAGCATCCAGCGGTTTTGCGCCCAGCGTATAGGCCGCTTCCATCATGTCACGACCAACGGTTTCAAAAGCGCTCTGAATCGGCTGCACCACAAAAGGAAAACTGTAGACCACCGAGGCGATGACCAGGCCGGAAAAACTGAAGGTCAGCGTTTGCCCGGTAAGCTCGAACCACCAGCCACCAAAACTGCTGCCCGGACTCAGCAACACCAGCAAATAAAAACCCAGCACCGTTGGCGGCAATACGATGGGCAATGCCACCACCGCCTCAATTATCGGCTTGAACCGACTTTTGCTGCGCGCCAGCCACCAGGCAACCGGCGTACCGATCAATAACAGAATCACCGTGCTCAGGGCCGCAAGCTTGACGGTTAAAAATAAGGCTTCAAATCCGGGAAACATAACAGGACAGCAAAAAAATTTTATTATTGCGCAACATCATAACCCATTGCCTGAATGATTTTTTCTGCATCGGGTGAACGGATATATTCTGCAAATGCCCTTACCGCCGCTTTCTCACCCGACCGTTTCAGAACCACCATTTTCTGACTGATCGGCGAATGCATCTCGGACGGCACCCGCCAGATACAGGCATAGTCAACACGGGCATTCATTTCAAACATGGCGGCAGCCACAAAACCGGCATCGGCATTTTTTGTAGTAACAAACTGAAACACCTGCGCGATATTCTCCCCCCTGACCAGACGTGACTGCAACCGCTCCTGCATGCCAAGCTTCTGCAACACCTGCAGCGCAGCCATACCATAAGGCGCAATTTTGGGATTAGCAATTGCCAGTTTTTTCAAACGCCCGGAAAACAGCACGCTTTTACATTCACCGGCTACTTTAATATTGGACAACAGCAGCAGTTTTCCCCGCGCATAAACATAGGCACTTTGCGGCTCAACCAGCCCTTCCTCAACCAGCAATCCCGGACGTTGCTCATCAGCCGATAAAAAAACATCAAAAGGCGCACCGTGTTTGATCTGCGCATACAGCTTGCCACTGGAAGCAACAATAATGCGCAAATCATGACCGGTCTTATCATTAAAATCCACAGCCAGCTTTTGCAAAGCGTATTTAAAATTACTGGCCACCGCCACGCTTATCTCACCAGCAAACGACACACCATGCCAGAAAAACAGCGCACAAAAAAATACCCACAAACGCGGGTATTTTTTTAGTCTTTCATTATTCACTGCTTTTCTAGCCCTTCATCGAATCGAAGAACTCGGCATTGGTTTTGGTTGCCTGCAGCCTGCCCATGAGGAATTCGATAGCGCCGATTTCATCCATCGGCTGTAACAGGCGACGCAGTATCCACATCTTCTGCAGCTCGTCCGGGTTGGTCAGCAGCTCTTCACGACGGGTGCCGGAACGGTTGATGTTAATCGCCGGGAAGATGCGCTTTTCGGTGATACGGCGATCCAGATGAATCTCCATATTACCGGTGCCCTTGAATTCTTCGTAAATCACTTCGTCCATCTTGGAACCGGTATCAACCAGCGCGGTAGCCAGAATGGTAATGCTGCCACCTTCTTCGATATTACGCGCCGCACCGAAGAAGCGTTTTGGACGGTGCAGCGCATGCGCGTCAACACCACCGGTCAGCACTTTACCGGATGAAGGAATAACCGTGTTGTAGGCACGCGCCAGACGGGTGATCGAGTCGAGCAGAATAACCACGTCTTTTTTATGTTCTGCCAGGCGTTTGGCTTTTTCGATGACCATTTCGGCCACCTGCACGTGACGGCTGGCAGGTTCGTCAAAGGTTGACGACACAACTTCACCACGCACGCTGCGCTCCATTTCGGTCACCTCTTCCGGGCGCTCGTCGATCAGCAGCACGATGAGGTAGCAATCCGGGCAGTTTGCCGCGATGGATTGTGCGATATGATTCAGCATCATGGTTTTACCGGCTTTCGGCGGCGATACGATCAGACCGCGCTGCCCCTTGCCGATGGGCGACATCAGATCAATGATACGCGCAGTAATGTCTTCGGTGCTGCCGTTGCCGCGCTCCATGATCAAACGCTCGTTAGGATGCAGCGGTGTCAGGTTTTCAAAAGCGATCTTGTTGCGGGTATTCTCCGGCGAATCAAAGTTGATCTTGTCCACTTTAAGCATGGCGAAATAACGTTCGCCGTCTTTTGGTGGCCTGATCTTGCCTTCGATGGTGTCGCCGGTACGCATGCTGAAACGGCGTATCTGACTGGGCGATACATAAATATCATCCGGGCCGGCTAAATAAGAGCCTTCTGCCGAGCGTAAAAAACCAAAGCCATCCTGTAATATTTCCAGCACCCCTCCGCCAAAAATATCTTCACCGCCTTTTGCGTGTGCTTTTAAAATAGCAAAGATGATGTCCTGCTTTTTCGAGCGCGAGACATTATCCAGTTTCATTGATGATGCAAGCTCAAGTAGTTCAGCGACAGGTTTTAGTTTTAGTTCGGAAAGATTCATAATAGAAAGGGTATTTGATTTGAGTTTCAAGAATTATGGAAACCCCTGATTAATTCAAAAATTAACAAGAGCGGCCAGGATTGATGTTTGCTGTAGTATTTTAGAGAGGCCAGCGAACGGCGACACCTCTTAAAGATTTATTATTAAGTTATTATTTTTAAAAATAACAGACTCTGGACTTATCCGTTATAAGCCAGAGCCTGAAATTATAAATTGCTATCGATAAATGCGGTTAACTGCGATTTAGATAACGCACCCACTTTGGTCGCTTCTACATCACCGTCTTTAAAGATCATCAATGTCGGAATACCGCGGATACCAAATTTAGGCGGTGTTGCTGAATTTTCATCGATATTCAACTTTGCCACTTTTAACTTGCCAGCATATTCACCGACAATTTCTTCAAGGATAGGTGCGATCATTTTGCATGGACCACACCACTCTGCCCAATAATCAACCAGTACAGGAATATCGGATTTTAAAACGTCTTGTTCAAATGAATCATCTGTAACGTAAACAATGTCGCTGCTCAACGTGAAACCTCATTTATTTTTGTTTAGTATGTAATTTAGAATTATTGCGCCAAAATCATTGCGTCAACGATAAGAATTTTTTGAATAATCCAGCTTGTAATTTATCGGGCTCGAAAGTATTCGGGGATCAAGATAATGATGGGACATATAATAGACTATTTTTTAAATTTGTACACCCCCTAATTTCTCTAATTTAATGTAAGCTACGGCACCATGAATCATCTAACAGAAACACGTTTCAGGGACTTTGACCTTCATCCCGACCTGCTCAAAGGCATTGATGAGGCAGGCTTTGAATTTTGCACACCGATTCAGGCACAGAGTATTCCTATCGCGCTAACCGGAAAAGATGTTGCTGGCGAAGCGCAGACCGGCACCGGAAAAACAGCGGCATTTATGGTCGCCTGCATGAATCATCTGATCACCAAACCATCGCATGAGAACCGTAAAAAAACAGAAGTACGTGCGATGATACTGGCACCAACCCGCGAGCTGGCTATTCAGATACATAAAGACGCGCTGGTCATCGGCAAGTACACCGGCTTAAAAATGGGACTGGCCTACGGCGGCACCGATTATGACAAGCAGCGCAACATCCTGCTCGACGGTGTTGATATTCTCATCGGCACACCCGGTCGTACTATCGACTTTTTCAAGCAAAAAGTATTCAGCCTGAAAAACTGTGAAGTGGTGGTGCTGGACGAAGCCGACCGCATGTTCGACCTCGGCTTCATCGATGACATGCGCTACCTGCTGCGCCGCTGCCCGGAACCGGCAAAACGCCTGAGCCTGCTTTTTTCTGCGACCCTGTCACACCGCGTCGGCGAGCTGGCTTACGTACACATGAACGATCCGGCCGAAATCAAAGTAAAAGCGGACACCAAAACCGCTGACAAGATCGCGCAATCCATTTATTACCCGGCCAACGAAGAAAAAATTCCGCTGCTGCTGGGGCTGATGAAAAAGCTCAAACCAACACGCAGCATTGTTTTCATCAACACCAAACGCGTTGCTGATAAAGTGTACGCCTGGCTGGAAGGCAACGGTTACAAATCAGCGCTGCTGTCGGGTGATGTGCCACAGAAAAAACGCCAGAGCCTGCTGAAAAAATTCCAGGATGGCGAGTTTAATACCCTGGTCGCCACCGACGTTGCTGCCCGCGGTCTGCACATTCCCGAAGTCAGCCACGTATTCAACTTCGACCTGCCACAGTCCGGCGAAGACTATGTGCACCGCATCGGTCGCACCGCACGCGCCGGCGCCAGCGGCTCGGCCATCAGTTTTGCCTGCGAAGATTTCGCGCATTACATCATGGATATCGAAGAATACATCGACCAGAAAATCGGCAAAGAATCCGTCACCAGCGATCTGCTGGAAGAACCAAAACCGCCGATCAAAATGGAGAGGAGACCTCGGCCTGGAGGGAATCGGGGCAGTGGGAACCGGAATCAGGGGCGTGGACGGGATAGTCGGAGCCGGAGGAGATGAACCGGTCAATGAAAAGTGAAAAATGAAAAGTGAAAAATTAACAACAAAACACTTAAAATAAAAAAGTCTGCCATCTTGAGTGAATACGAAAGATATTTAACTGCCGCAGACAGTTTTTTTAGTTTTTACATTTTTCACTTTTCATTATTCATTTTTCATTACGTTTCAGCGTCACCCCCCTGCAACCGCTCAAACACCTCATTTGCCACCACCAGCGCAGCATCAACATCTTCCGCCAAAACGTTAAAGTGCCCCATCTTCCTCCCCGGGCGCGCTTCTGTTTTTCCATAAAGATGCAGCTTGATGTTGCTCTGCGTAAAAATGCTTTGCCAGTCCGGCAACCATAAATCACCCAGCATGTTGACCATCACCACCGGTGACAGCAAGCGTGTATCACCCGGTTTCAGGCCGCACATCATTCTTACCTGCTGTTCAAATTGCGAGGTAACGCAGGCATCTTTGGTGTAGTGACCGCTGTTATGCGGGCGCGGAGCCATTTCGTTGAAGTACAGCACGTCGTCATCGCTGACAAAGAATTCCACCGCCAGGATGCCAACATAAGACAGCGCCTCAGCAAGAACTGAAGCCTTTTCAATAGCCCGGTTTGTTAATTCTTCGGAGACACGCGCCGGCACGATGCTCATGTGTAAAATGCCGTTTCGGTGCTGGTTTTCTGAAACCGGGAAACTTGCCAGCTCACCTGCAACATTCCGGGCAACGATGGCAGAGACTTCACAGCGGATGCTGATCTGTTTTTCCAGCACGCAGTCCACTTTACCAACATGCTCGTAAGCCGCGCTGAGTTCGGCAAAGTCATTCACCACGAACTGGCCTTTGCCGTCATAACCCAGAGTATTGCTTTTCAAAATGGCGGGGAAACCGACTTCATCTGCTGCCTGCTGCAGATCGGTTTCCTGCATTAACGCAAAATACGGCACCGGTCGCAGCCCCGCTTTTTTCGCAAACTGTTTTTCACGATCACGATTCTGCGCAATTTCCAGGGCTTCAGCCGCAGGATAAACCGGGGTTTTATCAGCAACAAAGCGCACGCTTTGCGAAGGGATGTTTTCAAATTCCAGGGTGACGACATCACACAAGGCGGCCATTTCTTCAAGCGCAGCTTTATCATCGTAATCTGCCTTGATATGCACATCGGCAATCAGGCCCGCACCACACTGCGGATCAGGATCCAGCACCACCACCCGATACCCCATGGTGCGTGCAGCTACACAAAACATGCGACCTAGCTGACCACCACCTAAAACACCCAGTGTCGCACCCGGTAAAATCACGTTAGTAGCCATGGCAAATCCTGTCTAGTCGGTTTCAGGCGGCAGCGTCATTTCAAAAACAGACTGTTGCTGTTTTTCTCTGAATTCCGCCAGTTTAATCGCCAGCGATTCATCGGTTATCGCCAACATGGATATCGCAGAAAGCGCCGCATTGACCGCACCGGCTTCACCAATGGCGTAGGTTGCCACCGGAATACCCTTGGGCATCTGCACGATTGATAATAAGGAGTCCATGCCTTTCAGGTATTTTGAAGGCACCGGCACACCAAGCACCGGCAGCGTGGTTTTAGCTGCCAGCATACCCGGCAGGTGCGCGGCACCACCGGCACCGGCAATAATCGCCGAAAAACCAGCGCCTCGTGCGCTCTCGGCAAATTCAAACAGCAGTTCAGGGGTACGATGAGCCGAGACAACTTTAGCCTGATACGCAACCCCGAAGGCTTCCAGCTGTTCGACCGCATGCTTCATCACCGGCCAGTCGCTCTGACTGCCCATAACAACCGCAATTTTACCGCTACCGCCAGTACTACTCTCTTGTTGTGACATAAAATGTCTCCGCTATTTCTGCAGAAAAACCGGCGATTTTATACGATTTCAACAGGTATTCATACAATATTGCAAATTTCAGGTCCGACCCGGGTAAACACGATGAAAAAATGACGCTGAATTTTACCGCAAGCTTGCATTTTCACCATTCTACCAATACTGTAAAGTCTGTCAGGTTTTCGACATGGCTTGTCATTTATCATACATTCCACAGAGAAATTGTCTAAAATCAGGGTAACCAGCTTTTCACCGTAAACCTGTAAATGTTTAAACACGAGGCAAGAATGAAAGCACGAAATGCACATTTCGGCTCCGGCTCACATTACTTACAGCTAAAAGCAGACTGTCGTACTCATAGTTTTTAATTTAATCTGATCAGCCATGAACAGTAAAAAACTGACATTGCAGAAAACACTGGCTATCACTATTTTGTTGATAGGTGTCATCGGTATTGTCCTGGTCATCGCTACAGATTTCACCTACCGGAAAATTGCTTTTGAGCAACAGACAAAATCCGTTAACCAGCTCATCAGCATCAAGTCTGCTGACCTGTTAAAAAAACTGACCGAACAACAAAAAGAACAGGGCTTCAAACTGATCAATGATCCTGCATTCAAAAAAGCGTTTGAAGAAAATAAAACAAACAATCTAACCTATCTACTGAATCAGACATTCAACCGCTCTTACATGACCGCCGGCCCGCTCATGTTTGAAAAAATATTGATTTACAATGACAAATTCCAGCTTGTCGCAAGCTCCAGCCGGGGGCTCAATATTGCTGGCAATAAAGGCCTTCCCTGCACGCAAAGCATACATCACATAGGCAACCCGCAAACCACCAAATATTATTCACAACTATGTGAACACGACGGACAGCCTCTGCTCAGCACCATCATCACCATCGGCAATACAAAAAACAAAGGCTTCGTACAACTGGTAACCGACCCGATATACGCACTAGTCCAGATTGAAACCGAGCTGGGCATCCCGTTAAAAATCTACAACAACAACGACAGGCTGCTTCATCAATCCACTAACTGGCCCGCTGAAACCGGCACACAACAGTACCTGATAAGCACCTACACACTGCCCGACGCACATAACAACACCTCAATGAAAATCAGCAGCGCCTCTGATATCACCACCTTTAAAAATCATCTGGACAGCACACGATACAAAATCATTCTTGGTGCCACCGTATTAACACTGCTCACGCTGCTGTTTGCCTTTATCATTCTGCATCGCGGCCTGTCACCGCTAACTAATTTGCGGCGCGCCGCTGACAGCAGCGCACGCGGCGAATTCACCTCTGTCAACGAAAACGGCTACCATGAAATCAGCGCACCAATACACGCTTTTAACCTGATGGTCGAAAAAATACAGTCACTTATCAACGACCTTAAAACCGAAGTTAGCGAGCACAAAAAAACCGAAAAAAAATACAAACAGGCAAAAGAAATTGCCGAGTTACAAACGCAACATGCCGAGCAACAAAGCAACTTCCTGCATATGACCCTGCAGTCCATTGTTGACGGTGTCATTACAACCACCACCGACGGTCGCATAAAATCCATTAACCCGATGGCAGAGCAACTTACCGGCTGGACCGAAGCAGAAGCGGTTGGCAAACCCTTGATCCAGGTAATGCACGCCCTGAAAGAAGACACCAAAAAACGGATTTACGATCCCACCGAAAACATCGAATACAAATCAGTACTTGACGATCCCATCAGCGCCATCCTCATTCAGCACAACAGCAACATCGAAACACCGATAGAATACGTGGTCGCACCAATGCGCAATCACGACGATGCCATCGCCGGCATCGTCATTATTATTCACGATGAATCGGTGCAGCGCTCACTCAACCGGCAGCTGACCTTCCAGGCAACACACGATGCCCTGACCGGCCTGATCAACCGTTACGAATTTGAGCGCCGCCTGAAAAACATTCTATCGACACAGAACGTCAACACCTCCTTGAACACCCTGTGTTATATCGACCTCGACCGCTTCAAGCTGGTCAACGACACCTGCGGTCACACCGCCGGCGACGAACTGCTAAAACAGATTACCCTGCTACTGCAAAACACACTGGACAGCACCGGCACACTGGCACGTATCGGTGGCGATGAATTCGGTTTATTACTGGAAAACACAGACATTGAGCGGGCACAGGAAATTTCAAAACAACTGCTGGAAGTAATACGAAATTTCCATTTCATCTGGAACGACAACACCTTCACCATTGGTGCCAGCATTGGCATCACCGCCATCACAAACAGTGCGCGCAGCTATGAAGAAGTCCTGAGCAATGCGGACTCAGCCTGCTACCTGGCCAAGGAAAGCGGTCGCAACCGCACCATGATTTTCGCCGAGGAAGACGACAAGCTACTAACCCAGCAACGCGAAATGCACTGGGTTTCCCGCATCAATCACGCCCTGGAAGAAGACCGTTTTCAGCTATATTTTCAGGAGATCATGCCACTTCAGGGGCACGAACAAAGTTTCATTCTGCACGGCGAAATTCTGCTGCGCATGGTTGATAAAGAAGGCGACATCGTTTCACCCAACAACTTTCTGCCCGCCGCTGAACGCTACAACATGATTACACTGATCGATGAATGGGTAGTAGAAAAGTCCATCCAGTGGCTGAGCACACGCAAGGAAAAAGTTTTAATCTCGGTCAATCTATCCGGCGTATCACTCTCCAATCACGACTTCCTGAACTTTGTTGTCACCAAAATAAAGCAGCATAAAATCAATCCTGAACTACTGTGTTTCGAGGTAACCGAAACCGCCGCCATTAATAATTTAAGCACCGCCATTCACTTTATGAACGTACTGAAAAAACTGGGCTGCTCGTTTGCGCTCGATGATTTTGGCAGCGGCCTGTCATCGTTCTCCTATCTCAACAGCCTGCCGGTGGATTACCTGAAAATTGACGGCACCTTCGTCATGGACATCGACAAAGACCCCATGCACTATGCCATGGTGAAATCAATCAACGAAGTCGGCCAGGTAATGGGCATCAAAACCATCGCCGAGTTTGCCGCCTCCGAAAGCATCATCCAGAGTCTGCGTGAAGTCGGTGTCGACAACGCCCAGGGTTATGCCATCGCCCGACCCATACCACTGTCTTCGCTGGCGATAAAAAATAAACCAGTACTGAGCGCGGTGAATAACAAGCCGGCCTGAAACGTATGTAGCCACATTTAACTGAACAACTTTTCAGGAGTGACGGCTTTCTGCCAGGAAGGGAAGTTGGCAGTAAAAGCAAAAGCATTGCTTGTGCGGCAAATTACGTGGTTTTCAGATTTTTTGTTTTTAACTGATAACTGCAAACTGATAACTGCAAACTTCGCCTTTAACAGACTGTGCCAACAACAACTCAAGGCACCCGAATA
>WFOC01000006.1 GCA_015488295.1 Gammaproteobacteria bacterium | reverse complement strand
TTACCGCTGCGCTGGAAATTCTGGAACAGGCCATCGCTAAAATCGATAAGGAAACGCGCACCCGTTTTAAAGATACTTTCGATCATGTGAACTCACGTATCAAGGAAATGTTCCCCAAATTATTTGGCGGCGGCATCGCCTATCTTGAGATGACTGGTGATGACCTGCTGAATACCGGGGTTGCCATCATGGCGCGGCCACCGGGCAAGCGTATCTCCAACATCCACCTGATGTCGGGTGGTGAAAAAGCGCTGACCGCAGTGGCACTGGTATTCGCGATTTTCGAACTGAATCCAGCACCGTTCTGTATGCTCGACGAAGTTGATGCACCACTTGATGAAGCCAACGTTGGCCGCTTCTGCCAGCTGGTCAAAGAAATGTCGTCACGTGTGCAGTTTATTTTCATCACGCATAACAAAACCACCATGGAAATTTCTGAACACTTGAGTGGTGTCACCATGCGCGAGTCGGGCGTGTCTCGTATGGTTTCTGTGGACGTTGCAGAGGCCGCGACAATGGCAGGCGTGGGAGCGTAGCTGGTGGAATCTCTGCGTTGGATATTACTGGCGGCAGGCATCGTTTTTGTCATCGTCATTTATTTTCTTGGTCGCAACCGGCGGCAGCGCAAACAGTCAATGATCGATGAGCTGGATGATGATCTGCCAGCATTTTCTGCACAGAGTCTGGATGATGTTGACGAAGGTGTTGGTCAGGTGAGAATTATCACCTCGAATGATTCGCAAATAGATGATGATATTGAATCCTTGAATGTGACTGCCGACACCGGGCAGCAGGCAGCAACACAGAATGCCGCTGACAATAATGCTGCTGATAGTAATGCCTTAAACGATATTATCGTTTTATATATTCTTCCCAAACCTGATGCCATCCTGGCCGGTGCACAAATCAACAGTTCTGCGCAGGCGATGGGTTTACGCTTTGGCGAGATGAACATTTTTCATTACATGGACGGCACACGCAGCGTGTTCAGCCTGGCCAATATGCTGGAGCCGGGCTCGTTTGATGCTGATACGATTCACGATTTAAAAACCACTGGCCTGACTGTTTTTATGCAAATCCGCGCTGGCGACCCGCTGGATGATTTAACCGAAATGCTGCAGCGAAGTTACCAGCTTGCCGGTCTGCTCGATGCGCGCCTGTGCAATCACAAACGTGAGCCGCTGACGGAGCAGGATGCAGAAAATTACCGCACGCAGGTGAGTAATTTTGTCGCAGCCAAAGCCCGCGTTGAAACAGCTGAACTTTCCAGCGAAACTTGAAAACAACATTTTCCCCTGCGCTTCCGCTTTTCTGCGGTTAAAAAAATAATCAGAAAAAATGCCTGAATCAGCTGAAAAACAGATTGAAGAATTACGCGAACAGCTTCGATACCATGCCTACCAGTATTATGTTCTGGACAACCCGGATATTCCCGATGCGGAATACGACCGGCTGTATCAAAAACTTCTTGCGCTCGAAGAAAAACATCCGGAACTGATCACCAGCGATTCACCAACGCAACGCGTTGGCTCTGCACCGTTGGCCGCGTTCGAGCAGATACAGCATCAGATGCCGATGCTGTCACTGGACAACGTTTTTAATGAAGAAGACTTATACGCCTTTAACCAGCGTATTCAGGATCGCCTGAACAGCAGCGATGAAATCGAATACACCGCCGAACCGAAACTTGATGGTCTTGCCATCAGCCTGCGTTATGAACAGGGTAAGCTGATCTATGCTGCCACGCGTGGCGATGGCAGCACCGGTGAAAATGTCACGCAGAATATTCGCACCATGAAATCGGTGCCGCTGCGATTGCTGGGGGAAGGTTATCCGCAGGTACTGGAAGTGCGTGGTGAAGTTTTTATGCCCAGGGCCGGTTTTGAAAAACTGAACCGGCTTGCGCGTGAAAAAGGGGACAAAGAATTTGCCAATCCGCGTAATGCGGCAGCCGGCAGTTTGCGCCAGCTTGATCCGGAAATTACAGCGACACGCCCGTTGAGTTTATATTGCTATTCCACTGGTATCGTCGAGGGCGGTGAGCTGGCAGACACCCACTATGAAATTCTTCAGCAGCTGAAGAGCTTTGGTCTGCCGGTGTGTAAGGAGATCAAACGTGTAACTGGTATCAAGGCCTGCCTGGCATATTATGAGGATATTTCAAAGCGGCGTGATGAACTGCCGTATGATATTGATGGCATTGTTTACAAGGTTAATTCTATCGCCTTGCAGAAACGTCTGGGGTTTGTGGCGCGCGCACCGCGTTGGGCGATAGCTCATAAATTTCCGGCACAGGAAGAAATTACCCGCATCATCGATGTCGATTTTCAGGTTGGTCGCACCGGAGCGATTACGCCGGTGGCACGTTTAGAACCAGTGTTTGTTGGCGGTGTGACGGTGAGCAATGCAACCCTGCATAACATGGACGAAATCCGTCGCAAGGATGTGCGCATTGGCGACCAGGTTATTGTGCGCCGTGCCGGTGACGTTATTCCGGAAGTGGCGCGGGTGGTGCCGGGTTCACGCAAGAAAGAGCTGCCCGAGATAAAGATGCTGGAATTTTGCCCGGTTTGCCATTCGGCAATCGAGCAGATCGAAGGCGAGGCCATCGCGCGTTGCACTGGTGGCTTATTCTGCCAGGCGCAGCGCGCGCAGGCGATTAAACATTTTGCTTCGCGCAAGGCGATGGATATCGATGGCCTGGGTGACAAGCTGGTGGAGCAGCTGGTTGATGAAGACCTGGTTCATACCCCGGCAGATTTATACAAGTTGTCGCTGGAAGATCTGGTTGCGCTGGATCGTATGGCAGAAAAATCAGCGAAAAATTTATTGAATGCGCTGGAAGCCAGCAAGCAGCCAACACTGGCGCGTTTTATTTATGCGCTGGGTATTCGCGAAGTCGGCGAGACTACTGCGATGAATCTGGCCAACGAATTTAAAACTCTGGAAGCTATCGAACAGGCAGATTTTGATCAGTTAATTGAAGTGCAGGACATCGGTCCGATTGTGGCGCAGCACATCGTCAACTTTTTTCAGCAACAGCACAATCTTGATGTGATCGATCAGTTGCTGGCGGCAGGCATAAAAATACAGGACGTTAAAATAGCCGACTCAGCGGCACAGTCCAACAGTGTGTTCGCTGGAAAAACCGTGGTGATCACTGGAACACTACCGGGCATGTCGCGTGGTGAAGCCAAAGATAAATTGCTGGCGGCGGGTGCAAAAGTAACCGGCAGTGTATCGGCCAAAACAGATTTTTTACTGGCTGGAGACAAAGCTGGCTCGAAATTAAGTAAAGCAGAAAAGCTGGGCGTGCGGGTGATCGATGAGGCCGAGATGCTGGCTTTGTTGAATGAGTAATTTTTTTGAATCGGTTAAATAAAATGCAGGGCGGGCACTGCCCGCCGAGTGATTGTATCTGAGGCATTTTGTTGGCCAGTGCCTGACCTGCGAAGATGTTTTTATGAGGGTTTTCGGCGGTGAAACTTTTAACCGACCTTAGTTTTTTTTAGCGGGTGCTGATTTAAATAAGCTTCCAGCCCGGGAAAGTTTTGCGTGCCGTAATTCTGTGGTGGCCTGCGGCGTAACATGCTGAAATCATCGGCTTCCAGTACTTTTTTCAGTCTCGCCTGATTTTGTCCCAGCCCCTTGATGTAATATTTTTCCCCTTCAAAATGCGCTATTTCATAGGTGTAGGCTTTGTTGAAAAGCTGGTTCAGCCGGTTATCGACTTCTTTTTCATAAAACCCCGGGGTTTTTCTTAACAGGTCTTCGCCGGATTTATAAATAATGGTTTCATTGCCATGGGCATCAATTTTGACCGCCAGTCCACCGAGAACAAACTCCGGGTATAAACGGTCGCGGCATTTTTCCAGGTAACAGCGGTCAGACATTTGAGCGATCAGGTCAGCAGTGCCCAGCATCTGGCCGATTAAATGCCATTTTTTATCCGGCAGGCGAATCTGCGACGGCGCAATTTCATAACCGGTGTAATGCACTATGTTGGCGGCAATCTGGGCGAATGCTCCCAGATTGATTTTGTGCATGTAGCGTCTCAGAAAACCGGCGCTGCGTGAAACATGAATTTTGGTGTATTCCGCACCGTTAAAATGGTGCTGGTCGTTTTCATGGCGAATGTAGCCTGAGTCGTGGTACAGCGCGGTGATAACGGCGATGACAGCGCGTTCGGCACCGAGGCGTTCATCCCTGGCAACGCTGCGCTCGTGGCCGTTGATCAGCCGGGCCAGCGCCAGCGTCATATCCATGGAATGCTGCTTGTCGTGATACAGGGTGTCGCAGGGCAGGTAGCCCGGGTAGTCGCCTTCGAACAGACGCTCACAGTCTTCGAAGGCCTGTTTTAACGTGGTTTCATTGAACGGGCCGAAAGCGTTGCGAAAGATGCTGCATACAGCATCGCAGACTTTATCAGCACAGCTTAGCTGTACGTTATCCGTGATGTCATAGCTTGATCTTCTGTCTCGCATGCAGTACGACCTGAATATAGTTGATAATAGTTTTTAACGGTTTTCTTATTTATAGGTGAATTTCATAAAAAAGCACAGCTGGAGCGTGGGATTATGTGGGTTGCTTCAAGTTTTTATCTGAACCGGGTTTGCCGGTTTTCAGAAAAAATGCTGGAACCTCTTTTGAAGTATGCTGAATTTATTTTGAGGTGTGAGTGAAGCAGCCGTCCCAGTCAGCAGCGGGTGGATTTTCACGGAAATGCATGATGCGCTCGAGGTAGATTTTATAGATTTTTCGCTCGGGTTCGAGCTGGCTCAGTCCGAAGATCTCGCGCTCGGCGGCATCCCAGTTTTGTGCGCGGTACTGTTTTATGCCGATGTGAAACTGTTTCAGGAGTTTTCGATCAGACTTGTCGATGTTTTCCAGCAGGCCTAGCGGTTCGTAGATGGTGACCGGTTTGTCCTTGCCTTTCACCCGAACCCGGTCGAGTTCACGGTATTCATATTCCGGCACAGCGTGTTTGGTGAACTCGCTGGTGATGATGTCGACACCATAAATTCTGGTCAGGCCTTCCAGGCGTGAACCCAGGTTTACTGCATCACCAAGGATGGTGTAATCAACGCGGAACTCGGAGCCTTTGTTGCCGACGTTCATGATGCCGGAATTCACGCCGACACCGACATAGATTTCCGGCCATTGTTTTTTGTTGAACGCCTGGCGTAAAGATTTCATGCGTTCGACAATGCCGAGCGCTGCGTTCAGTGCATGCAGCGCATGTTGCTTATCTTCCAGCGGTGCGCCCCAGAATGCCATTACTGCATCGCCCATATATTTATCGATGGTGCCGCGATTGTCGTGGATTACTTTGGTGATCGGGGTCAGGAAAGCGTTGATGTAGCCGGTGAGTTCTTTAGGTTCCAGGCTTTCGGAGATGGAGGTAAAACCGTGCACGTCAGAAAACAGCACGGACATTTCACGCATCTCGCCATCGAGATTGATGTCGTCCATCTTTTTGCTCATTTCTTCCACCAGTTCAGGTGGCACATACTGGCCGAACAGGTGAGCGAGCTGACGCTTGCCGCGTGATTCGACAAAAAAACCGTAAGTCATTTGCAGAGCAAACAGTAGAATAACCAGTAACACCGGTGCGGCGATGGGTAGCACCAGCTGTGCGCTGGTCCAGGCATAAAAGTTAGTGGCGATTAACAGAGTGATGCTGGCGAGAATAATCAATGTTGAATACAGCGCAGATAACATCGGCAGGGTAAAGGTCAGCAGAATGCCGATAAAGCAGATAAGAATGAATTCGTAGCCTCTGGTGTAACCGGGTGCGTGTAATATGCGACCATCGAGGATACCCTGAATGATGTTAGCGTGAATTTCGACTCCGGGATAAGCCGCTTCCAGCGGTGTGGTTCGCAGGTCCAGCAGGCCGGGAGCCGAGGTGCCGAACAGGGCAATTTTTTCGTTAAGCACTTCTTTGTTCACTTTTTTGTTCAACACGTCGCTGGCAGAAACATAGGTAAAGCTTTTTTGTTTACCGATGTAAGGCACCAGTACGCCGGACTGCTGGTCGACCGGAATGGCGATCTCGCCGATGCTTACCCATTCCAGAAACAGGTCATTGCTGTTGTCGCTGCTGGCGACTACCATCTCGATGGGCGGGGAGTCGGTAACCACCCGGGTCAGTGCCAGCGCCAGTGATTCGTGAAGCTGGTTTTTATAGATTTGTAATAGCGGCACGCGGCGAAATACGCCGTCACTGTCGAGCAGTGGGTTGTTGAAAAAGCCGCCACTGAATGCACTGTCCTGCAACAGTTTCAGGTTTGCGGTATAACCCCGGCTTTTAAAAATGGCCAGTTTGTCGACTGTCTTTTTGCTGAGTTCGGTAACTGGTTCGGGCAGGCTACCCTTGGTTGAACCGGTGTTCATAACAAAGCCCATCACTGTATTACGGTTTTTAAGTGATTCGGCAAAAAGCTGGTCGTGCTTGAGAGAGGGTATTACGCGAAGATATTCCTTGATAAATGCCGGGTCATCTTTCAGTGAACCCTTCGCCATCCTGTCCAGTATTTTTGCGCCTTCATCAATATCTTCTTCGGCGAAAACAATATCGTAACCGATGGCTTTGATCTGGTAATAATCAAATAATGTATTATTGATTTTGGCAAGAATGTTTCTGTTCCACGGCCATTGTCCGATTTCATTCAGGCTTTTTTCATCAATGTCGACGATTACGACCTGTTTATCGACCTGCCTGGGCAGGGTTATTTTAAGGCGGGCATCATAGGCCTGGTTTTCAAGACTGGTGAGGATGGGGATGTTTACAATGCCGCCTACGTGCAGCAGGAAGACCAGCGTCAATGCCAGACTTAATGCATAGCGGATGATGCGTTGAATATCCAAGAAGTGCCCTGAAGTCAGTTATTATTGTTTTATGAACATCTATGAAAGTAGCAAAAAAACAGGGTTAAAGCTATGAATACGGCAGATGTTGTTTATTTTCTGTAGAATCCATGAGCAGAAATATGAAAAACAAAATGATGAATTCTGGAGCTGGAACAAGTGAAAATAAATGAATTACTGCTGGGTGTAAATATTGATCACGTGGCGACCTTGCGGCAGGCGAGGGGCACGCGTTATCCCGACCCGGTGCACGCGGCACTACAGGTTGAACTGGCCGGTGCTGACAGTATTACCCTGCATCTGCGCGAAGACCGTCGTCATATACAGGAACGTGATGTTTATCTGTTAAAAGAGCGCATGCTGACACGGATGAATCTGGAAATGGCAGTGACTGATGAAATGATCAGGATTGCCTGTGATGTTCAGCCTGAAGACTGTTGTCTGGTACCTGAAAAAAGAGAAGAGCTGACCACCGAAGGCGGGCTGGATGTGGTTCGTTACGAGGCAGAAATAACAGATGCCTGCGAAAAACTGGCGGCGGCGGGTATTAAAGTCTCCCTGTTTATTGATGCCGACCTGCAGCAGATTGATGCCGCCAGGCGCAGCGGCGCACCGGTGATTGAAATTCATACCGGTCATTACGCCGATGCAGAAAACTCGATGCAGCGACAGCAGCGGCTCAATGAAATTGTGGTTGCCTGCGAGCATGCTGACACAATAGGTCTGCAGGTGAATGCCGGCCACGGTTTGAACCGGCAAAATATTCAGGCGATTGCCGCTCTGTTACCTGTCAGAGAGCTGAACATCGGGCATGCGATTATCGCTGACAGCGTTTTCATGGGACTGGAAAAAACCATTGCCGAGTACAAGCGCCTGATGCGCGAGTCGAGAACCTGATTTTTAATTTGACGGTGTTTTAAACATCCGTTTCTATTTTGTAGTCAACAACATTTTGTATGGCTTTTAACAGCAGGTCGGTTTCCTGTTTGATATCAAAATTAATGTTCTGATTGATCAGGGTCTCGATATGACTGCTTACCTGTTTTAGTTCCTCAGTGCCGCAACAGCGGCTTGCGCCATGCAGTTTGTGTACCTGCTCGCGTAAATCGGCCAGGCTGTTATTTTTCACGGCCTGGCTAATGCCTTCTTTATAATTTTCCAGCTCCCCCCGCAGCATGCTGAATAATTCGTAAGCAAGAGCCTCGTTATTGCCGGTGAATTCTTTGGCGCGTTCGATAGAAAATACGGTGTTGGTATCTGTTGTACTTTGTGGTGTTTCGATATTTTCATCTTCGCTGATGTCAGGTATTTTTATTGATTCTTTTAGCACCCATTGTTTAACAACTTTTTGCAGAATGATGCTGCTGACAGGTTTTATTAAAAGACCGTTCATGCTCGACTGTAACACCTTGTCTTTTTCCTGAGGCATTGCGTTTGCAGTCAGGGCGATGATTACGGGCTGTTTTCCTGGTGTGATCTCGCGGATTTTTTGTGTGGTTTCATAGCCGTCGAGACCGGGCATGTGCAGATCCATAAAGATGATGTCGTAGGAGTTCATGCTGGCGTAATTGATGGCCTGTGCGCCGGAGTGGGCGGTTGTAACGCGTGCTTTGTGCCGGTGCAGAATGATTTCAGCGAGGCGCAGATTAATGTCGTTGTCATCAACTACCAGGATGTTGATGTTCGACCAGTTGATATCCGCTGCCATGGTTTCGTCAAGGGCATCAATATTGTCGTCCTGTGTTTTTTTGTTGAGAGTGTTGATCAGTTTTTGTTTGATGATCTCGATTTTTTCTGAAGTGAAAACAGCGCTGTCAAAATTATGTTTCTGCAAACTTCTTAACTCGGAATGTGAGCGGGTGCTGGCGATCAGCATTGATGGCTTTGAAAAATCAAGTTTCGCCATATCCTCGGCCATGCTGCTGCTTTCAATTTCCTGCCGGCTGAGGAAGAAAACCAGGATGTCGTTTGAATTTTCGATGTCCGACAGATTGTTGAGGTTTTTAAGCGGGTAGGCATCAACCTGGCAACGCCAGTTTTCAAACAATGTTTTATAGGCTTGCTTGGCGATAAAATGATTGCTGATGAAAGCAATTCTTTTATCGTTCAACTCCGAGTGTTTCGGCTCCATGGGTTTTGGTACTACGGGTACGCTGAACCAGAAGGTGGAGCCTTCGCCTTCAGTGCTGTCAAAACCGATTTCGCCGTGCATTAGCATGGTGAGCTTGCGCGAGATAACCAGGCCCAGTCCGGTGCCACCGAAGCGGCGGGTAATGCTGGTATCTGCCTGGGTAAAGGCTTTGAATAATTTATTCTTATCAGTGCTGCTCATGCCAATGCCGGTATCAGACACGGTGAACTTGATGCTGGTATCGACATCCTCGATTTCACCCAGAGTAACTTGCAGGTAGACATAACCCTTGTTGGTGAACTTGATGGCGTTGCCGATCAGGTTTGTGAGGATCTGGTGAATTCTGAACGGGTCGGAATGAATGATGGTTGGCACATCTTTTTCGATGCGATACAGCAGTTCGATATTTTTTTCCAGCGCGCCGGTACTGAGCAGGTTGATAATATCCTCGATGATGTCGACCAGATTGAATTCACTGGTGGTGATCTCGGTTTTTCCGGATTCAATTTTTGACAGATCAAGCACGTCGTTGATGATTTCCAGCAGATGTTTTGATGACTTGTGAATGGTGCTTGAATAGTCTCTCTGCTGGCTGCTGAGTTGTGTGCCCTGTAGCAGTTCGGTGAATCCGATAATACCGCTTAACGGTGTTCGTATTTCGTGGCTCATGTTTGCCAGAAACTCTGATTTTGCATTATTGGCATAGATGGCTTTGGAGCGGGTGATGTCCAGCTCGGCGTTTCGAATCTCCAGCTCTTCCATGGTCTCCTGCAGTTCCCGGGTGTACTCGTCTATCTGGTTTTCCATATCAGACTGCGAGCGCTTGAGCTCGTTTGCCATGTGTGTGACGCAGGATTGCAGCACGCCGACTTCACCGGATGCGTTGTTTTCGACTTTGGTGTCCAGATTACCGGCTGCGATATTTTTTACAGTGTGGGTGAGTGACCTGATGGGTTTTGTAATCGAGTTACTTATCTGCACAATGATCATGGTCGCCAGCAGCAAAACGGTTAACGTGATGAAGCCGCCATGTTTTATCTGTTCGATTTTTTCTTCAGTGGCATATCGGGTAGTGATGGTGACAACGGTTTTTCCGATATAAATATTTTTAGTGTATTGCGGTATTTTTACTAACGGATTTTCAGTGTCGTCCACCGGTATCTGGGTGACCAGAATAGGTTCGCTGAAGGTAAGTTTTTTTTCTTTTTCAAAGATGTGTTCAAGTATCGATGTTTTTCTTTCTTTTGTGTCCCTGGGTTTTTTTATATCAAGAATAACGTTGTCGTTTTTATCAAAAATCTGCACCCGTAAAACAGGATTGTCTTTGATGACGGTATTAATTAATGGTTTGATGAGGTCTATATTGCCAGAGTATGCTGCATATTCAGCGGCAGGTGATATTTGTTTTGCTATCAGCATGCCGTGGTCTTTCAGTGAAGCCGAGATGTAATTGAACTGGCTCCATATGTAATAGACTGACAAAATGGTCGAGACGATAAGCGCTGGTAGTACAGCGATTAATATAATTTGCCTGCTTATGCCGAGTCGTTTCATAATGACTTTTCGGCCTCGTCCTGCGCCTTATGTTGTAGTGAGTTTTTTATTTTTTTGATGTCTGGCGCTTTTAGATCCAGCGCTCTGAAAACCTGCCTGTTGATGCTTATGTCGAAGTTTTCCGGGTGATTTACCTGTTGTTTAAAATGCGAACCCGCGTCGAAATATTGTTTTACGATGTGGCTGGCACTTTGTGCAATTTGATCGGTGTTGCTGTGAAGGGCAGCCAGTGCGCCGGCATTGACAAAGTTTTTGGAAAAAGCGATGACCGGCTTTCTGTATCGATAGCTGGTGAGCAAAATGTTTTTTACGGTGCGGCTGTTGTAAATATTTCTGTCGGGCAGGGCGAGCAGAACATCGGAGTTTTTTAGTGCATCCTTGATTTTATTTGTTAGATTTTCTTTGGCGGTTGTATTTACCTTGTATATTTTAAAGTCATGTTTCTCAGCGCACTGCTGGATAGGTTGATTATCTACCGGTTTTTTCTCGCTGCTTAATACACTGATGGTTTTCCAGTGTGCGCTGAGTTGCCTTATAAACTTTATCTGACGGCAATATGACTGTGTCATGTACAGGACAGCGTCCCCTTTGTTTATTTTTAAGCGGTGCTGGTTTGGATCGGTTGCGATAAATAATTTTTTTGTTTCCGGGTAGTGCTGGTTTGCGCTTTGCATGCCTGCGCGTCCGATGCCGATGATGATGTCAGAATCTGCATTGTCTATGTTTGCTCTTTTCTGTGGTGTTGTTTCCGAAATGATGATGTCGGGGTGCCTGAGCTGAAGGTTTTTTGATAATTTTGTAACAATGTTTGAATGTAAGGAATTATCAGGAGAATAGATAATGTAGGCATGATGTTTTTTTGCGGGTGATTCATGCGCAGGAATTTCAGTGGCGGCTGTTTGTGCGGAAACGTGATGTGTCAGGCAGAATGTTGACAGTAAAAACAGGCGAACGAGCAAGTGTGCTAACTTGCTTTGTGGTCGAACTCCTTGTTCAGTTTCGTTCATAATGCCAGCTGTTTACTTAAAAACTTAATCGAAAGTCTATATACGCTACACTGCTCTGGATGATCTGTGGTGCGGTGCTGTTTCTGGGTGTTACGTTGTAATCGCTGTAATCATCCAGCAGGTTTTTTAACACCAGTGATACACTGCCGTTGTTGTTGCCTGTTTTGAAATTTCGTGACAGACGAAGATCCAGAATCCGGTAATCATTAGTGCCGCGTGCATCCATCCATTTGAAGCCTTCTACAAAATAGTAAGCGATGCTGCTGTTGTATTTTTCATTAAACTGTTTGGTGAGCAGCAGTGAGTAGCTTTGCTGTGGCGCTGAACGGCTGGCGGCCTCAGAGTCGCTGTCAATTTTTATCAGCGCACCGCTGGCGATCAGCCTCAGGCTGGCATCAATGTGGTAGTCCAGTTCTGCTTCAATACCGCGAGTGGTACTGTTTATCGGGTTATCGAAGACCAGCATGGTGTTTGTGCTGGTAGGGTCGCTCAGGTCATCGTTCACGTTATCGGGAGGCGGTGATGGAACTCTCAAGGTATCGATGTAACCACTGAGGCTGTCATAAAAAATTCGGGTGTTAAACAATAAGGCAGAGTTTAGAAAGTCGCCGTAGTAGGCAATTTCCCGGCTGATGATTTTTTCATTTTTAAGGTTTTCGTTGCCCAGCAAGACCTGTTCGAACATGGTAACACCTATGAGTGTACCGCCGACGGTAAGTTCCTGTGCGTAACTCTGGTCGCCCATGGTTTCAAAAATAAACGGGCCGCGTAAAGCCTTGCTGACACCGATACGAATCTTGTGTTGCTGGTTGATGGCGTGGATGAACGAGATGCGTGGTGAAAAAGCGGTGTCGCTAAGGTCGTGTTTTTCGATCAGGCCGCCGATATTGATGATGTCGCTGTCGGTGATATTCCACTCGATGGTGGCAAAGCCGCGATACTGTTTATGAGTGGCGGTTTCTTCGGTGCCAAGGAATAATTCTGATTTGACCAGATCAAGCTGCGCCACCAGTCCCCAGATTAGCTTGATGTCTTCATCGGGATAGAGAAAATGGGTGAGCTCAAGATTATGGCGTTCGGATTTTATGTCAGCGTTGATATCAAGAATAAAAGGATCAAGACCTGAACCGGGATCGATTTCGTCAGAGAGGTAGTGGTCTTCCTTGTCATTAAGATTGTAATAATATTGCAGCTGAACGGTGTTATCGCTATCGATAATATTTTCCCATTTTATAAACTGGAAAAAACGCTGGTTGACCACGGTTCGCTGTGTCGGTAAAGGTGCCTCGTGATTGCGGTCTGTCTGCTGCCGGTTCTCGCCATAACCGCCCTGATAGGAAAGCGTGTTGCGATCATTCAACTGGTAGTCGAGTCGGTAGTCGATATTGTTGCTGTGGGTATCATCGTTATAATCAAACTGGTTAGCACTTTCCAGGCCGTCATCATTATATGAAGAGCCGGTGATCCGGTAGTCAAGGTTGCCATTTTGTCCACCAAAGCGGTAAGTCAGATCGGCAATGCCGTTGCTGCCGATATTGCTTTGCACAAATGAACCCTGGTCTTCAGCGGCGGTGCGGGTGATGATATTGATTGCTGCCTGAAAAGCATTGGCTCCGTAGGTTGCCAGGTTGGGGCCACGGGAAACTTCGATGCGTTCGATGTCATTGATGTTGATGGGGATGGTTTTCCAGTTGATGCCGCCAAAGAACGGATCGTAGATTGAGCGCCCGTCAATCAGTACCTGTATCTGCTTGGAATACTGCTCGCTGTGACCGTGGTAAGTCACAACATAACTTGGTTCGTCACCGAATTCATTGCCGCTGTAACCGACCTGAATGCCGGGCACCAGGCGTAATATTTCAGGAATGTTGCGCGCGCCGGACATTTCGATGGTTTCACGATCAATGACCGAGATGCTGATTGCTGCATCGGAGACGGGTTGCTCCAGACGGTTGGCTGAGAGAACCAGTGGAATTTCAAAAAACAGTTCGTCGTCATCAGCGGCAAAAAGCGATGTAGCGTTAAACAGCAGGAAGAAACCGAGCAGGTGATTACATGATCTGTAATCGATAGAAGCGTTAAATTTCACAATAATGTTTATTTTTATAAAGTGGCAAGCAGGATTTAAGGTAATATATCGTCTCTCCGTTACAGTAACATAATCGCTCCGATTGATAACGAAAGTATAGCAAAATAATGAATGAAAAGAAGTTCTTAACGCTTGCCGATACCATCGGTAATACGCCGCTGGTGCGACTGCAACGGCTGCTGGTGGATGGCTCGAACACCATCCTGTTAAAGCTGGAAGGCAATAATCCAGCTGGTTCGGTGAAAGACCGACCGGCCTTGAACATGATTATCCAGGCGCAAAAACGTGGTGATATTAAACCCGGCGATACCCTGATCGAAGCCACCAGCGGCAATACCGGCATCGCGCTGGCGATGGCTGCAGCGGTGATGGGTTATCGCATGATTCTGATCATGCCGGATAACATGAGCGAAGAACGGCGTGCAGCGATGAAGGCTTATGGCGCGGAACTGATCTCGGTGACCCAGGAGCAAAGCATGGAAGGCGCGCGTGATCTTGCCTTGCAGATGCAGGACGAGGGCAGGGGCACGGTGCTGGATCAATTTAACAATCCGGATAACCCCGAGGCACATTACCTCAGTACCGGGCCGGAAATCTGGCAGCAGACCGATGGTCGTATCACGCACTTTGTCAGCGCCATGGGTACCACCGGCACCATCATGGGTGTGTCGCGTTACTTAAAAGAACAGAATCCTGATGTGCAGATTGTTGGTGTGCAGCCGGAAGAAGGCTCGCGCATTCCCGGCATTCGTCGCTGGCCGGAAGAGTATATGCCGGGCATTTTTGACGCTGCCGGTGTCGATCTTACGCTGGATATCAACCAGCAGGAAGCCGAAGATACCACGCGTTTACTGGCGGCAAAAGAAGGTCTGTTCTGTGGCGTATCATCTGGCGGTGCCTGTGCGGCCGCGTTGCAGCTCAGCCAGCAGGTGGAAAACGCAGTGATCGTTTCCATTGTCTG
>WFOC01000005.1 GCA_015488295.1 Gammaproteobacteria bacterium | reverse complement strand
TGTATAAGAGACAGGTTAATTATTTTTGATAAAGGCATCTATTCGATCAACAGCCTGCTGTAATTTTTCCAGCGACTGCGTGTAAGCAAAGCGGCAGTGCTTGTTTGCCAGATGCGAGCCAAAATCGATACCCGGTGTCAGAGCCACGCCCTGCTCAGTTAATAATTTTTTTACCCAGTTAAAGCTGTCGTCAGTAAATTTTTCACAGCTGGCATAAATATAAAAAGCCCCCTGGGGTTTTACTGCAACATCAAAACCCAGCTGCTGCAGAGCCGGTAGCAAAAAATCACGGCGCTGTTTAAATTCATCTCTGCGTGCATCAAGAATAACCTGTGTCTCTTTTTTTAACGCTGTCAGCGCTGCATGCTGAGAGATTGTTGGCGGTGCCAGAAAAATATTCTGCGCGATGCGATCAATGGTATCCACATAAAATTCCGGCACCACCATCCAGCCGATACGCCAGCCGGTCATGCCAAAATATTTTGAAAAGCTGTTGATGACAAAACATTCATCAGATATTTCCAGCGCCGTGTAATCATCATTTTCATAAACCAGCCCCTGATAAATTTCATCAACAATAAGTCGTCCCTGTTTGCGTTCAACAAACTGCAATAACGCTGCCAGCTGTGCTTTCGGTAAAACGGTACCGGTCGGGTTCGATGGCGTTGCCACCATTGCTGCACGAGTACGGCTGTTCCAGTGTTGCGCGACGGACCGGGCATCCAGCTGATAATAATTTTCCGCAGTAACAGGAATTGCCACAGCCTCCGCTGCCAGCACCCGTGCAATATTCTTATTGCACGGGTAGCCCGGATCAGCCAGCAGGACATTATCACCGGCATCCAGCAGGCAGATCATCGCCAGCTGCAGGGCACCCGATGCGCCCGGCGTAACGATGATACGTTTTGGATCAATCACCAGCGAAAACTTTCTGTCATAATATTCAGCAATGGCGTGACGCAATTCTGGCAAACCCAGTGCCGGTGTGTAGTGTGTTTGATGTTGCCGAAGCGCCTCGATACCGGCTTCAACAATGGGTTTTGCGGTGGCAAAATCCGGCTCACCAACTTCCATATGGTAGACAGCTCTTCCCTGCTGGCTCAGAGCTTTGGCCTGCGCCAGAATATCCATCACGTGGAACGGGCTAAGCGCTTCTGAGCGTCTGGACTGATTACGTGAGGTCATAAGGATGGCAGATAATGCATGGTCAGTATTGATTTCCGTTAAGCCACATTTTACACTGAGAACCCGTTTACGCGTTTTATTATTTAAACCGGACAACAAAATCAATGAACAGACACTTTTACTCTCTCGCGCGTATCAATCTTTTTCTATTAACTTTTTTTTACGCTTTTAACGCACACGCCATGCCCCAGCAGGCGCTGGTTCCCGGCGGCATTGCACTGCTGCAACTACCGGACTACAAACCGGACACCAGAATTTATTTTGAAAACAAACGCGTCGCGGTTTTTCCCCATACAAATATGCAGGGGAAAAACACCTGGTATGCAATGGCTGGCATCGACCTTTCCAGCAAACCCGGTGATTATGAATTTTCTATTCAGCACGCCAACGGGCTAAGCCTGAACACAAAGGTTCGAGTCAAATACAAAAAATACGATGAGCAACACCTCACCATAAAGAATAAACGCAAGGTCAACCCTAACGCCGAAGACAGCAAACGTATCGCCAGTGAAAGAAGCCGTAAAATCAAAGCGCGAAAACATTTTAGCGAAACCCGTCCTGAAATCGAATTTATCTGGCCTGTCACCGGCCGCATCAGTAGTGTTTTTGGCCTGAGACGTTTTTTTAACGAGCAGGAACGCCGCCCGCATAGCGGTCTCGACATCGCCGCCAGTGAAGGCACGCCGATTAAAGCTGTCGCCAATGGCACCGTAATCGATGCCGGTGATTTCTTTTTCAGCGGCAATATGATTTATATTGATCACGGTCAAGGCATCATCACCCTGTATGCCCACCTGAGCAAGATCTCGGTGAAACCCGGCGATGTGGTCAACCAGGGAGACATCATCGGCGAAGTCGGACAAACCGGTCGCGTCACCGGGCCGCACCTGCATTTTGCGGTGTACGCTAACCAGGCATTGATCGACCCGATCTTTATGTTACCCAAAGGTGGCAACCCGCAGGCAACAAAAGCAGCCGAAAAAACAGTGGCTTCAGAAAAGTAATTCAGCGGCAATCGGCATTGAATCCTGCACTAAATCAGGAAAAGTTAATAAATAACTTGCGATTCATCTCAAAATAACGATAATTGCGCATCGTTATTAAAAGTCGGCGCGCTGTACCCGGTTATTTTTCTGGAATCGTTCTGCCTGCTTTAATTTTATTCAATCAGATTTTTTTCAACTACACTATTATTTATGGCTAAAGAAGAAGCAATACAAATGGAAGGCACGGTCACCGAGACCTTACCGAACACCATGTTCCGCGTTGAACTGGAAAATGGTCACACCGTGATCGCACACATTTCAGGCAAAATGCGCAAGCACTATATTCGCATTATGACGGGTGACGCAGTGACTGTTGAACTGACACCTTACGACCTGGAAAAAGGCCGCATCGTTTATCGCGCTAAATAATTCATTGATCTGCCCGCGCCAGCCATGGCGTTTTTACGGCATACATCCCTGAACATAAAAAAGGCCGCTGATATAAATCAGCGGCCTTTTTGTTTTGCTCTGAGAAAACAGAGGCTGCGTGGTCAGGCTTTCACTGTCTCCGGCGCAATCTCGATTGCAATTTCATTATCCTCAGACACAGTCACGTTAACATGCCCGCCCTTGCTCAGATCGCCGAACAACAGGTCATTGGCCAGCGGTTTCTTCAGCAGCTCCTGAATAACACGCGCCATCGGTCTGGCACCCATTTTCGGATCATAGCCTTTTTCTGCCAGTAACTGACGCGCGGCCCTGTCGACATTGATGGTCACTTTCTTCTCGTTCAGCTGCAGTTCCAGCGCGACCAGGAACTTATCAACCACATTCGACAGCGTATGCGCATCCAGCGGACCAAAGTTGACGATGGAATCCAGACGGTTTCTGAATTCCGGGGTAAACATTTTCTTGATTTCTTCCAGGCCGTCGAGTTCGTTCTGCTGCTCGGTGAAACCCATGGAGCGACGCGACATCAACTGCGCACCGGCATTACTGGTCATCACCAGGATGACATTTCTGAAATCAGTCTTGCGGCCATTGCTGTCGGTCAATGTGCCGTGATCCATAATCTGCAACAGGATGTTAAATACCTCCGGATGCGCTTTTTCAATCTCGTCGAGCAACAGCACGCAATGCGGATGCTTGTTGACCGCTTCAGTCAGCAGGCCGCCGTCATCAAAACCAACGTAGCCCGGTGGCGCACCAATCAGGCGTGACACGGTGTGACGCTCCATGTATTCCGACATATCGAAACGCAGCAACTCAATGCCCATGATGCTGGCCAGCTGTTTGCTCACCTCGGTTTTACCAACACCGGTAGGCCCGGCAAACAGGAAGGAACCGATGGGTTTTTCTGGCTCGCCCAGACCGGAACGTGACATGCGGATAGCTGTCACTAGTGTGCTGATGGCATCATCCTGACCGAACACAACCATTTTCAGATCACGCTCAAGGTTTTTCAGTGCATCAGTATCAGAAGTCGACACCGTTTTCGCTGGAATACGTGCGATCTTGGCGATGATATTTTCAATATCATGCACATTAATGGATTTTTTATTCTGCTTGCCGGAACTGGCCTGCAACTGTCGCTGCGCACCGGCTTCATCGATGACATCAATGGCTTTATCCGGCAGGAAACGATCCATGATGTAACGCTGCGAAAGTTCGACAGCTGCACGTAATGCGTTGTTACTGTACTTCACGTCATGGTGTTCTTCAAAACGGGTTTTCAGGCCTTTTAATATGTCGACTGTTTCATCGATATTTGGCTCTTCGATATCAATTTTCTGGAAGCGTCGCGCCAGTGCGTGGTCTTTTTCAAACACGCTGCGATATTCTGCATAAGTGGTCGAACCGATGCACTTCAGCTCGCCATTGGCCAGCATGGGCTTGATTAAATTGGACGCATCCATGACACCGCCGGAAGCTGAACCGGCACCGATGATGGTGTGAATTTCATCGATAAACAGAACCGCACCCGGGCGTTGCTTCAACTGTTTTAAAACACCTTTCAGGCGTTTTTCAAAATCACCGCGATATTTGGTGCCGGCGACCAGTGAACCCAGGTCCAGTGAAAAGATGGTGCTTTCCAGCAAAACATCGGGCACTTCTTTATCGACGATGCGTTTCGCCAGACCTTCTGCCAGTGCGGTCTTGCCAACACCGGCTTCGCCGACCAGCAGAGGGTTGTTTTTTCGACGGCGACACAGAATCTGCACCGTTCTTTCTACTTCATCATCGCGGCCAATTAACGGATCAATCAGACCCTGCATGGCGCGTTGATTTAAATTGGTGGTGTAATTTTCCAGCGGCTGCGCATCGGCATCCTGCGCACCGGTTTGCTCGGAATGATCTTCCAGTTTCTCGGTTTCATTCGGCACCTTGGTGATGCCGTGAGAAATATAATTAACCACGTCCAGACGGTTAACATTTTGCTGGTTCAATAAATACACGGCCTGTGATTCCTGCTCACCAAACATGGCGACCAGTACATTGGCACCAACCACTTCTTTTTTGCCGGAAGACTGTACGTGGAAAACGGCGCGTTGCAGTACGCGCTGAAAACCCAGTGTTGGCTGAACTTCGCCAGCAACGACATCGCCGAACACGGGGGTATTGTTATCGAGGTATTCTTTCAGTTCTGTGCTGAGCAGGTTTAAATCTGTACCGCAGGCCTGCAATACAACGCTGGCACTATTATTATCCAGTAGCGAAAGCAACAGATGCTCTACCGTTATATATTCATGCCTCTTTTCTCTGGCTTCATTAAATGCGTTATTCAATGATGCTTCAAGTTCTTTACTCAACATGGCGCTACCTTATTTTTGACCATTAATATTATTTATTCAGACGCTCCCTATCTGTTCAAACTTCTTCCATGGTACACATCAGAGGATGCTGGTTCATACGTGAAAACTCGTTTACCTGATCCACCTTCGTCTCAGCAATTTCGTGACTGTAGGTCCCACAGATGCCCTTGCCTTTGGTATGCACTGCCATCATCACACGTGTTGCCTTTGCATTATCCATTGCAAAAAACGTCATCAGCACCTGCACCACAAATTCCATCGGCGTGTAATCATCATTATTCACAATAACCTTGTATTGCTTTGGTGGCTTCAGTTTCGGTTTTTCCTCCTCAACTGCCAGACCACTATCGTAATCATGATCCCATTCGTCGTCACTTGTACTATCGACTATGGTGTAGCCATCTTTAATGAGAGCCGGCACTTCACCTTCAGTGTAGGACAAAGCTGTTAAATTTTCTAAATCGTGAATCATTTTTATTAATAATAAATTTCAGTGGGGTTGGTTTACAAATATCAAAAACCTTCTAGCAGAAGTCTATTTACTTCGACTCGTTTTTGATCACGCTGTTCAATATCTTGCGTCAAAGAATACAATGGGGACGGAGACTGCAAATGTAAAGGAGTCTCTGATCAACTCTGAAACGCCTAAAGATTTGATTTTACATGAGAAGAAGCTGATGCAACAACCCCAGACAAAACAATGGAATGAGCAGACCGCCCGATTTAACTAACCGTATGCAGGTGAATCTGGTTGCGGCCTCTCTGTTTGGCGATGTAACAGCTGGTATCAGCCTGCTCCATCAGGTCTTCGATTGACTCCGCGTACGAAGTAATGGCCACCACACCGATGCTCACGCCAAGCTTGAATTGCCGCACCTCCCACTCGAAGGTGAAATCATCTATGTCCTGGCGCATTTTTTCAGCCACTGACTGTGCGCTTTTCAAACTGCAATTCACCAGCAGCACACCAAATTCATCACCACCCAGACGGCCAATGCAGTCATCTTTACGCAGATGATTTTTAAATTCTTCAGCCAGCAGTTTCAGCACTTTGTCTCCCGCTGCATGGCCACACTCATCATTGACGACTTTAAAATGATCCAGATCCAGATAAAACATAACATGCTGGCGATCATTCAGGCGCGCATCTTCCAGCAGGCGCTGCATGCGCGACTCAAATTCCCGGCGATTAACCAGCCCGGTGAGCATGTCGTGTCTCGCCAGATAGGAAAGCTCATTGCTGCGCTTTTTAGAAGCCGTAATATCACGTATCAGAATGACCACGCCACTGGCATCACCCTTCACATCAAACAAACCGGATAAAATCGCTTCAACAATATATTCATTGCCTGAATCAGGCTTGAGGTAAAATTCAATCGGCGGACAGCGTTTATTTTCGGACTCAAGACACCAGGTCACCAGCTCTGTCACCGGGTCACGTGATTCCATACTGAACAGGTGAAAAACCTCGGAAAAATATTTCCCATCGGCAAAACCCTTTTTATAATCAATCAGCTTATACGCCGCCGGATTCATAAATTCGATCACACCATTAACATCCGTGGTAATCACTGAATCTGAAATCGAGTTTATGGTGATCTGTGCGCGCTGTTTTTCGTTATACAGTTTTGACGAAGTCTCGGCGTGTTTTTCAAGCTCACGTTCCAGCTCCTGTGTTCTTTCTGCAACGATATTTTCCAGATAAAAATACTGCTTTTTAAGCTCCTTCTGAATAGCCAGCTGATGCACCTGCATATCATTAAAACGTGATATTACCGCTCCCAGTTCATCATCATGTTTATATTCAACATCAACATGTTTGCGCTTTTTTTTAAAATGGTCAATCGAAGCAATCAACGCCGCCAGCGGTTTACCGATGGCCTCGACATAACCGAGCCTTACCGCAAATAAAACAATGGCAATAAGCGCTATTAGCAGAACGATTTCATATTTAACACGATCAACAAGTTCATCGAAAATGTTTTTTTTCGAAAGACCAACACCAAGCTCACCCACTGTTTCTGGCCTGTTATCTAGCGAATAATTTATCGGCACCGTTTGCTGTAACAGCCGGCCATCAAACTGGCCATATTTCTGCAACACCTCACCTTCAGCATTTTTTACGATAGCAAAGGCAACATCGGGATCAGCGACCAGTGAACCATAATGAAGCTGCAGATCATCATGATTTTTGCTCACAACCGGTTTTGCCAGCATGGATGCGTAGCTTGAAGTGAGACTGCCAAGTTTGTTGATGAGTGCCGCTTTATCTTTGCTGTAATTGATCCATTCATAGACACCGATCAGCACGATAAAAACAATCATGAGCAGCGGGATAATGATGCTTAAAAAATGCCAGTATAATCCCCTTCTCACGCGCATAAGAGTTATTCGCACTGAGCTATCGCTAAAGAATATTCAATCGAAACAGGCGAGAACTCGGCCACCTTCGCTTTACGGGTGATGCCTGATGTGAACAACCGACAATACATAGCTTGCCTCTGCCTGCAGTAGGTGAAAGTGAAACCCCTGTTAAGCGCCTGGAGAACAGACTAAAACCAGCAGGTCATGGATAAAACTTAGCACAAATCTAAATCTTTATCCGGTTTCAGAAGCTTGTTTCCCTGCTTAAAACCACACAAAACACACTGCTATTTCCAGCCAAAGGTTCTATTACGTTGCAAATTCAAGCATGCTTTTCAGCAGCTCCTGCTTCAGCTTTTTATCGGCTGCCTTGAGCATGCGTGCATTCAGCTGTGACAGGGTGCCGGATGAGACCTTCAGCGGCCAAGATTTATAACCGATAACCGTCGCACCATCCTGCGCAATCAGTTCAATCTTTAAAGTTGCCCGCAACCAGTGCCAGTCATCCCGGTTGATTGGCGCTTGTGCTTCGAGACTCGCTGCCAGCTGGTAGCCTGAGCGACCTATATTAAAGCCAGCTTTTGATGCAGCCCCCTGCAGGACATTGCTCAGACCACCAATATCATCTGACTTTACAACCGTCTTTAACGGCAGCGCTCTCAATGCCTGCTGTAATTGCTCGTTCAGCTCTGCAAGATTCCATAACGCCGGTGCGCCTTTGCCTTTAAGGTCTATGATCTTGAGTGTTTTCTGCAGGGTTTGCCGATCCTGCTGCAGGCTTTTTGCCTTATACAGATCAGCAATTTTCAGCAAAGGATCATTGCGTTTTTTCTGCTGATTTAGCGCGTATTGCGTCTCTTCGTCCAGGCGGTTCATTTCGCTGCGAATATTGTTGCCCGCCTGGGTGCGATCTAAAACCGCCAGCGCGTGATAGGTTAAATCAGCACTGTTCTGCCACTGCTCGGCAATGCGTGCGCCCTGCACCATCTTGTCGGTTTTCAGATTGACCGTGCTGGCGATGCGCGCACTTGACTCAACCGTTTCAACACCATCTTTTCTGAAAGATTTTGTATCCTGCGAAGTAGTCGAAACCTCCCTGATTTGCACCTCAAAAATTTTGGCCAGATTCGATAAGGCACGCGCTTTCGCCTGCTCGGCTTTTGAGGCCGAACCGGTGGCAGACAGGTATTTAAAGTTCGGGTACATGTCTGGCTCACCACGCACCCATTGCGGTGAGTCACTGGTACTCATCACCGTTGTTGACTGCATGCAGGCAGCCATCAACAGGCTGAGTAATACAATTTTAATTCTAAAAACTGATCTCATAGTTTCACTACTTGTTTGTCGGTTTTAACATCGTTGTTCAGCACACGTTTTTTCGGTACAGGTGTATTCCAGTGCTTGATTACAAAACTGAACTGCCGGGGTTTGATGACTACGTTTTCCTCAATAACGTCAACAACCCGCCCTGAAACATCCAGCATTTCAATCTTTAGCTGATGCTCACCCACCGGCAGCGTGATTCTTTGCAGCTGTATTTCCTGCGGCAGCGTGGTCCAGCTTCGGGTGTCGGCTCTTTCCGTCACGATATTTGTGATGGTCATCAGCAGGCCGGCAAGCGGGCTGTTATCTTCTGCAGTGTGCTGTGTATTGTATTTAATAACAGCACGTGCAGTTGCTCTGGCCATGATGCCGGGCATTGCCTGTTCAAGAGAATAACGCGCCAGCGCATCAATATCTTCAACCGTTTCCAGGTATTTCTGTTTGTTGTCAATGCTGACACGCGGGGTATATAAACGCTGTTTCGGATGATCATAAACCGGGAAAGCTATGCGCAGGTTCTGGTTCACTTCCGCAGAAAAAACATGAATTGCTTTTTCGCTGCGAATCGGTGCCAGCCCGTTATTCAGAATAACGACCAGCTCACCGAATTTATCACTGGCCTTCGGCGCTTTGTAATTCGCCATGCCAAATTCCTTTTTATAGGTTTTATACTCACTCCATAAGCCCTGCCATGCCAGCAGACGCAACAGGTCTTTTTTAAGCAACTCGGGAGCGACCGGGTATTGCGCACCGCCTTTTTCTTTATAGACGTTATAGGCTTTACGGTATGAAATTAACGCCGAATCATATTCGCCCAGACTTTCGTAGATGATGCCCTCAAGATAACGCAGAAAAGCATCCTCTTCCGGCTCATCGCCCCATTCCATCATCTTGACATTGGCCTGCAACATCTCGACCCGGGCGCTGTCGACATCACCCAGCTGTATATAATTCATCGCCATGTAGGCGTGCAATAATAACTGCTCGTAACGGTCGCCTTCATAACCTCGCAGGGTTTCATTGATTGTTACCGAAGCAAGGTTTTCGGTTATACTGAAACCGTATAACTTCTCGATTTCCTGCTTGGCGACTTCAAAGATCTGGTTACTGCCGGAATAATTTTCATTGATACGGCGCAACATGCCTTTATCAAGAGAGGAGACAACATCCTTCTCATCAGGGTCTTCTTTTTCAGCGATAGCCAGCGACAGTTCCGGATGCCCCATCAACATGCCATCACGCATCGTGGTGGCATGACTGCCATAACTGGCACACGACTGCAGCAATATACCCAGACCAAGAACGAAAGAAAGTTTCAGGAATAAACTCAGATAACCAGCACTGAACAGGCGGCTGTTGACACGGCATCCACCTGAGTGAAATATTTGTTTATTTAATGCGAATAGATAACCATTACGAAGAACAGTCATAGCTCAACCTCCATTTATGTAGCATCCCTGCCAGGTCTTCCATCAAGTAGCCCGGCAAGGTACCGGGTGCGACACTTACAGACGGAAGCCGCCTTTTTCAATTGTTTTCTTGATCTTCTTCTGACCAACCCAGACTTTACGGTTGGTGCCTAATTCGATCAACGTCAGATCGATCTGATAGAAACGTGCCTGCTCACCACTGACCGCGTCAACGATGGTATTGATCGAACCCTGCAGCATAAAATCAGCACCAACTTCATTGCCCATGGCTTTGCGTGTTTCTTCAGAAGCATTCAGATCCTGATCTTTTACTTCGCCACGCACTTCTTTGCGATCCTGTGCAGAAGCAACAAACTCAACTTCACCGGAATTGATTAACTCGCGCTCGATATCAGCAATAAAAGTGCGCGTGTTGATGTGCTCGTGACTAAGGTTACGCACTGTGCCAACAATAACCGTCGGTGCTTTGCCTTTGCTGCGATTAAATTTAGTAAGCCAGGCGCGAGACAACACATCCTGAACCATTTCTTCTGCAACCAGACGTGAATCGGTATCATTCCATTTGCCACTTAAATCCGTCACCGTATCTGACTGCACGCGAGTAACCGTCGGATTACACCCTGCCAGCAAAAAGAATAAAGCAAATAACGGTAATAGCAGGCGGGTTTTGGTGTGTTGTAAATTCATCTTTATGCTCCTTTTAAAGCGTTAGGTTCGTTAAAGCGTTGGGTTCGATTTTATCTTGAGTCTGGTTTGCACGTTGATTTTGACTGAGAGATTTATAACATTAAGTTTACCTAGTGACTAGTGCCTATCGCCAAATTTTCTTAAAGTCAGAACAGCACAGATTAATCTACCAGATTATTTTATATTTCGGCACCCGTTCACCGACCAGAAATAATCGCAGAAGTTGCACTCATCCGGTGCAACAGGTATGGTCGCGACATGAAAAACATTGACACTCTGCTGCATGCCCGCTGGGTTATCCCGGTCGATAACAAAAACCGTTATCTTGAACAACATTGCATCGCCATTCACGACGACAGGATACTCGAGGTTTTACCCAGCGAGCAGGCAACAAAAAAATACAGCGCTGCAGTCACCCGAAACTATCCACAACACGCACTGATGCCCGGCCTCATCAACAGCCACACTCACGCCGCAATGAACCTGTTTCGCGGCCTGGCCGATGACCTCAACCTGATGGACTGGCTGGAAAACCATATCTGGCCGGCGGAAGCAAAACACGTCAACGAAGCCTTTGTATACACCGGCACCGAACTGGCCATCGCCGAGATGATCCGCAGCGGCACCACCTGTTTTAATGACATGTATTTTTTCCCCGACATCACCGCCCGGGTTGCTGCCGACATCGGCATGCGCGCCTGCGTCGGTTTAATCCTGATCGATTTCCCCACTGTATGGGCCAACAACAGTGACGAATACATCGACAAGGGTCTGGCTGTTTTTGATCATTACAAAGGCCACGACTTAATCAAAACCGCGTTTGCACCACACGCACCCTACACCGTTTCGGATGAACCCTTAAAACAGATTCGTACTTTGTCCGATGAGCTTGAGCTGAACATCCACATGCACATTCACGAAACCGCATTCGAAGTCAGTCAGGCAAAAAGTGATACCGGCGTGCGTCCACTGACGCGTTTATATGAACTGGGTTTGCTGACACCGGCGCTTCAGGCGGTGCACATGACGCAGTTAAACGAAGACGAAATCCCGCTGCTGGCAGCCAGCGGCTGCCACGTTATTCACTGCCCCGAATCCAACATGAAACTGGCCAGCGGCATCTGCCCGGTGAAACAGTTACTGGATGCCGGGGTGAACGTCACACTCGGCACCGACAGCAGTTCCAGCAACAACGATCTGGACATGTTCGGCGAGATGCGCAGCGCCGCCCTGCTCGCCAAAATCGGCACCATGGATGCCACCGCTGTTTCCGCCGAACAGGTCTTGCAAATGGCCACCATCAACGGCGCACGCGCATTGGGCATCGATGATATTACCGGCTCACTGGAAGCCGGAAAATTTGCCGATATTGTGGCGGTAAATTTCGATACAATAGAGACTGTGCCGGTTTATGATCCGGTGTCGCATCTGGTGTATTGCAGCTCACGTGAACACGTCACCGATGTCTGGATTGCCGGTGAACAGCGCCTGACAGACAGGGTGCTGAACAGCATTGATGAGACGCGGTTGAAACAGGAAAGCGTCAGGATTGGATCAGCGATCAGAAATCACTGAATATAGTGAATTTCAACTATAAATTCATTATGTTACAAAACATAATTAAAGTAATATATTTTTATAAATCAGAAGAATTTTTATGACTCAAACAGCCAATTTCGACCCCACAGAAATCAAAAAATTTGAAGAACTTGCTTCGCGCTGGTGGGATGAACAGGGGGAGTTTAAACCGCTGCACGAGATGAACCCGCTGCGACTGAACTTCATCAACGCAGGCTCACCGCTGGAAGGCAAAACCGTGTGCGACATCGGCTGCGGCGGCGGCATCCTCAGTGAGAGCATGGCAAAATGCGGCGCGACCGTTACCGGCCTGGACATGGGCAAGGCACCGCTGTCAGTCGCCCGGCTGCATGCACTGGAAAGCGATCTTGAAATCGACTACCAGCAGATCACCGCAGAAGAGTTCGCCGAACAAAATCCCGAAAAATTTGATGTTGTCACCTGCATGGAAATGCTGGAACACGTACCCGATCCGGCATCAGTTATCAAAGCCTGTTACCAGCTGCTCAAACCCGGCGGCTCGGTTTATTTCTCCACCATCAACCGCAACCCGAAAGCCTACCTGATGGCCATCGTCGGCGCAGAATATGTGATGAAAATGCTGCCACGTGGCACACACGATTATGCCCGCTTCATCAAACCGTCAGAACTCGACAGCTGGGCGCGTGAGGCAGGCCTTGAACTGCGTAACTTAAAAGGCGTTACATACAACCCGCTCACCAGTCTGTTCAGCCAGTCACAGGATGTTGATGTCAACTACATGGCGCACTTTCAACGCCCGGAAAAAACCTGAACATTTCAAAACCCTGTGACCACACCCGCAAAGACAAAAATCAGCACCGTGCTGTTCGACCTCGACGGCACGCTGATCGACACCGCGCCGGACATGGCGGCGGCACTGGAAATTCTTTGTGATGAAGAACAGCACCCGCGCCTGCCTTATGACGAAGTGCGCCCGGAGGTTTCCAACGGCAGCCTTGCCCTGGTCACACTGGCCTTTGGCAACCGGCTTGAAACTCAAACCCTGCAACGACTGAAAACCCGCTACCTGGAAATCTATCAGAACCACCTCGCCGTTCACTCACAGCTGTTCGATGAAATGGACCCGCTGCTGCAACAGCTGGAAAAAAATAACATTCAATGGGGCGTGGTCACCAACAAACCCGGCTGGCTCACCGAACCCTTGATGGCAGCGCTGAAACTGGATCAACGCGCGGCCTGCATCGTCAGCTCTGATTCCACCAAAAACCGTAAGCCGCATCCCGAGCCCATGTTTTACGCCTGCAGGCTGACCGGGGCACAACCCGAACAATGCGTTTATGTCGGTGACGCACGCCGCGATATTGAAGCCGGACAGAACGCCGGCATGAAAACCGTGGTCGCAGAATACGGCTACATCAGCGAACAGGAAAACACCGCAGACTGGCAGGCCGATTACAGCATCCAGCGCCCGTTACAGCTATTAAACTACCTGTAAAGCCTTTCAATTAAAGCCCTGCAATTTATACCCGCAGCTAAAACACCTTATACATTAGCCATTTAGCCCGGCTCAACTCGACAAACCGGCACAAATAACGTAGTATTCGCAACCCTGAAATCGGCGACACTATTTTTCATTTTTAATAGCGCCGTTGCCTCATCAAACTAGTGCCTCATCGAACCGACACCACACCAGATGGCTGACGGGTCTCGACGGACTCAAGCCCGCAGGCATACCCGGAAAAAATAAATTCAACACTGGAACTGTAACGTAAACACGATGATTAACTTAAAAACCCTCGGCATTTTTATTCTCACCCTGCTCACCCCCGCACTCGCACTGGCAAACACGCAGGCCGAACACCAACCCATCGACCTGACCAATAGCGCACTCGGCTTCACCGCCATTGCTATTTTTGTTATTGCCTACCTGCTGGTCATGGGCGAAGAATTTATTCATCTGCGAAAATCGAAACCGGTCATCATCGCCGCCGGCCTGATCTGGGGCATGATCGGTTTTTACTACACGCAACACGGCATGCCCGAACTGGCAGAACACGCGGTACGTGAAAACTTCCTGGAATACACCGAATTAATGCTGTTCCTGCTGGTCGCGATGACCTACGTCAACGCCATGGAAGAGCGTCTCGTATTCGACGCACTGCGTTCCTGGCTGATCAATAAAGGCTTTGGCTTTCGCCAGTTATTCTGGCTGACCGGCATCCTGGCATTCTTCATTTCACCGGTGGCCGATAACCTGACCACCGCGCTGCTGATGTGTGCCGTAGTGCTGGCAGTTGGTGGTGACAACACAAAATTCATCACCCTGGCCTGTATCAACATCGTGGTTGCTGCCAACGCCGGCGGTGCATTTTCACCGTTTGGTGACATCACCACGCTAATGGTCTGGCAGAAAGACATGGTTGATTTCTGGACCTTCTTCGCACTGTTCATTCCTTCCGTCGTCAATTTTGTGGTGCCCGCTGCCATCATGCACTTTGCCGTGCCGGATGAAAAACCGCAGGCATCCGACGAGGAAGTACACATGCTGCGCGGCGCAAAACGCATCATCGGCCTGTTCCTGCTGACCATCGCCACCGCGGTAGGCTTCCATAACTTCCTTGGCCTGCCGCCAGTTATCGGCATGATGACCGGCCTGGGTTATCTGAAGTTCATGGGTTTCTACCTGAAGAAAACACATTACAAATGCCTGCCGCAAAGACTGGGCAACGCTGACAACCCCGGCGAGTTCGGCAGCATGGTACCGTTTGATATTTTCGCCCGTGTCGCCCGTGCCGAGTGGGACACCCTGTTCTTCTTCTATGGCGTGGTGTTATGTGTGGGCGGCCTGGGCTTTATCGGTTACCTGTCACTGATCTCTGAAGGCATGTACTCTGCCTGGGGCGCAACCAATGCCAACATCATCGTTGGCCTGCTCTCTGCCATCGTCGATAACATTCCGGTGATGTTCGCGGTGCTGACCATGAACCCTGAAATGCCAACCGGCCAGTGGTTGCTGGTAACACTGACCGCCGGTGTCGGTGGCTCGTTATTATCAATCGGTTCAGCTGCCGGTGTTGCATTGATGGGACAGGCGCACGGCAAGTACACCTTCTTCGGACACCTTAAATGGACACCGGCGATTGCTCTTGGTTATGCTGCAAGTATTGCTACCCACATGTGGCTGAACGCCAGCTACTTCTAGTCAAAGACGGGGCGGACAAAGTTTTTTTGCCCGCCCTGAATAACAAATCACATTATCCCGCGCGGGCACAAAAATGTGCCCGCTCTACGGTTTGATAAACTTTAGATAACGCTGGTAGTCTTCCAGCTCATCCACGTCCCAGCAGCATGCCAACGCTTTGAATGAAACATTATTTTTATTCAGAAGGTCTCTCGACTGCTGCATTACCTGCGCGCTGCCCCAGCTGATATTTTCAAATAAAAACCGATAAGCCTGACGCATCGCAACCAGCACATAGCCCCCATCTTCGGCAGGAACAAAAACCACTTCGGTTTCATTGTGTAGAACCTCTATCGCCTGTTTTATTTTTTCTGCATCCAGCGCGGGCGCATCAGTGCCGATAACAATGCAATATTTATATTGCTGCAAGGCATCAGCGATACCGTTAAACATGCGCGCGCCCAGGTTTTCACCAAGCTGCTTATGCAAGGTAAGCGGGTATTGTTTTTTGCACAATAAAAAAGTCTCATGCTGCGGATCAGGCGCGCACATTAAACGCACATCGCACAGGTTTGCTTCGGCTAACATCGTCAAACGATGATGAATAAAATCAAGCTGTAATTTTGTCGCAGCCTGCACACCAATGTCATCAATCAGGCGTGTATTCACCTTGCCTGCAACCGGGGCCTTTGCAAAAACCAGAACAACGCTGTCAGGATAAATCATTCAGTACAGCTGCTTCAGTTTTTCCGGCGACATGCCAAAAAAATAATACAGACGCAACTTCCACATCAGCAGAACAGTAGCAACTACACCATTGTTTTCCCAGCGCCGGCTGGAAGTGATGACTTTATGTTTAAGACAAACCGGTTTAACGATTTTTTTCAATCGCCGGCTGATCTCGATATCTTCCATCAGGGCAATCTCGGGGAAACCGCCAACGCGCTGAAACAGGTTTTTTTCGATAAACATCGCCTGGTCGCCGGTGGCGATAGATGTCATACAGGAGCGCAAATTCATCAGGGTTTCGATCAGGCGAAACACAAAACGCTTGCCCGACAGGCGCACATCAAAACGCCCCCAGACATTTTTTTCCACTGATAAAGCAGCGATGACCGCCAGTGCATCATCCGGCAAAAACGTATCCACGTGTAAAAACAGCAACACCTCGCCCGAAGCAATTTCTGCACCGCTGTTCATCTGCAGCGCGCGCCCGGGGCTGGAAACAATAACAGCATCAGTAAACTGGTAAGCAATGTGCAGCGTGTTGTCACGACTGCCACCATCGACAATGATGATCTCGTGCGGCTGCGTGATGGTGCGCAGATGCTCACCCAGGCGAGCCAGGCTCGTCTCTTCGTTGAGCACCGGAATAATGATAGAAATTTTCACAGACCTGGCTTTTGCCTTCAGATTAATGCACCACCACAACTGCTTCCCTGGCCCGCCGTGCAACCGTAGCAATGATCCATGATGGCGATGTCACCACCTTTCAGTTCACTCTGCAACAGGTCGTTGATGTGTGTTTTTTCTGCACCCACAGCAAGCCCGGCAGGCAGGCCGAGCATCTGATTGAAATCGCAATCGTAGGTATAACCCAGCCAGTCAACACTCAGCGTGGTGCGACACATCAGGCCGGAAAGATTATCTTTTTGATAAGACGATTTTAACAACTGCATGTATTCTTCGAACAGCCCTTTGGATAACAGAGTGCTGCCAAAACGTTTGATCGGCATGTTGGTGATGGTGTACAGATTATTAAAGGAAATATCAAAACGCTGTTTCAGTTCTTTTTTATAAGCCGGCTCCAGCACGTTCTGTGATGGCGGCAGGTTAATACCCTGCGGATTGTAAACCAGGTTCAGTTGCAGCTGCGGGTCAACACCATAGCCATTTTCATTTAGTAACTTTAAACCTTCGATGCTGTGATCAAACACGCCTTTGCCGCGTTGCGCATCAACATTTTCCTGAAGATAGCAGGGCATGGAAGCAACCACTTCAACTTTGTTTTGCGCCAGAAATGCAGCGGTTTTTTCATAGCCTTTTTCCAGCAGCACGGTCAGGTTGCAACGGTCAATGACGTGTACACCCATGGCCGTCGCCTGCTCAACCAGTGAAAAAAACCCGGGATTCATCTCCGGCGCGCCACCGGTCAAATCCAGCGTTTTGATGTTTTGGCGTTGCAGAAAATTCAGCACATCCGCGATGGTTTCAGCGCTCATGATTTCTTTGCGGCGCGGGCTGGCATCCACATGGCAATGCAAACATTGCTGGTTGCACAGGTACCCCAGGTTGACCTGCAGGGTTTCCAGTTGCGTGCGTTTTATGCGGGGAAAATCGGTTTCCACCAGCAAATCAAATGTATCTTTCATCGTTATGTTTCGTGTGTTTTACCTGGCCTGCCACGTCCCCGGCATTAAAATAAGCGGTTAAGAATGGCAACCAGTTTTTTGGTGAAAGGGCTAAACAGCCGGTCTTTATAATACTGCCCGGCGAGACGTTTGTTAAGCTGAGAATAACTGGGATAGGCGTGTACCAGCGAGGTCAGTTTCGAGACTTTCATTTTTTCCTGCACCGCCAGCGCCAGCTCGTGGATCAGCTCACCAGCGTGCGGGCCGATAATATGCGCGCCGACAATACGCCCCCTGTCAGTCAGAATTTTTGCGACACCGGCTTTACTGTTATCCGTCACGGCGCGATCAAGCTGATCAATGGCAAACTGATAAACTTCTCCGCTGGCAGACTGTTCACACTGTTCGACGCTGATGCCCACCTGCGCCACTTCCGGCTCGGTATAAACCACAGCGGGAACCACATCATAATTGATTTTTTTCGGCATCTTGAAAATCATGTTGGCGATAACAATGCCGGCCTGCAATTCGGCAACATGGGTCAGCGGCATTTCACCAGTGACATCACCACAGGCATAGATTTTTTTATTGCTGCTGCGCATTTTGCGATTGACCCTGATGCCGCCAGCGTCATAATCCACCCCGGCTTTTTCCAGCGCCAGCGCATCAAGCAGCGGGCGGCGGCCAATGGCAACCAGCAGCGCTTCGGCCTGCAATGTTGCGCCATCTTTTAAAGTAAGCTGCTTGATGCCGCCCCGCTCGCTCACCTCAACAACTTCATTATTCAAAACAACAGAAACCCCTTCAGAGCCCAGCACATCAGCAAGAATCATCGAAGCGTCCGCATCCATGCGCGGCAATAAGCGCGCGGCCATCTCAACAATGGTGACTTCGGCACCCAGCCGGGCGTAGGCCTGCGCCATCTCCACACCAATCGGGCCACCGCCTAGAATAACCATGCTTTTTGGCAGCACTGGCAGGCTGAACATATCTTCACTGGTCAAAAAACCGACCTGCTGCAGGCCTTTGACCGGCGGTATCCAGGCATGCGAGCCGGTGGCAATCACAAAATGCCGGGCATTGATTTTTTTACCACTGACTTCGACCTGCGAAGGATTTGTGAAATGTGCTTCGCCGGCAATAACTTCACAGCCCAGTGCTTCAAAACGTTCACGACTGTCATGCGGCTGAATGGTATCGATGGCTTTTTTAATCACCCGGTTAACCATCTGCATGTCAATCTCGGGGGCAACAGAGCCAACTCCCCAACGGCTTGCCTGGCGCATGTTATGTGCCACCGAGGCGCTCTTCAGCAAGGCCTTGCTCGGCACGCAGCCGTAGTGCAGGCAGTCGCCTCCCATGGCTTCCTCACGGTTGATTAGCACCACATCCAGCCCCAGCTGCGCCGCCACGCTGGCGACCACCAGGCCACCGGCACCACCGCCGATAACAACCAGATCACGCATAGCCGTCATTTATTTAACCTGTTCATCTAGTGTTATTACTCGCATAGTTTTTGGGCAATAGTGTCGCGGCAACGTGGGCATAAAAAAGGCCGGTTCAAAACCAGCCTTTTCGTAAAACAGTTTTTTCAGACGCATTTAAACTCAGAGCACTTTACCCATCAACGCAAATGATTTTACGAATGCGCTGGCCAGGCTGGGATCTCGGATCATGGTCGCGTAGTCACCTTTGGTAAAACGTAATTTTCTTGAGGTGTAAGCGATGCCCAGTTTCATCAAACCCGGCGGTTTCACAATAAGTGACAACCAGTTATCTTTGGTGGCACGAATATCCCACTTGATATCGTCAACCGGTGCCGTGTTTATCGAGGAAATCAGACCATTTTCGATACTCATGATAAACGATGGCGTTTCATCTTCTGGCAAACCAAAAGCAACCACAGAATTAAAACCAACTCGCTGAAGTGACGCTGTTATTTCTTCATCCGTATTCCACGCATCCTTAAACGCTTGTGCCCATTCATTTGAGAATAAATCTGCCATTGAATAAATCCTGCTTTCATTACAATTTGTTTAACGTTGGCAGAGTTTCTATGAAAAATATGATTTTGTCAAAAAATTCAGTGACTTCCAAAATACCTTATATACACATTCTAATTCAAAACCATCAAATTCCTTATTGAAAAACGGCAGAAAAATAATAGTGTTATCAACGATTCTGCTCTGGATAAAAATCTTTTATAGATAGTTTCTAACCCAGGACTGTATATCCGCCGCGCTCATGGCACCGGCCTGTCTGGCAACCTCTTTACCACCTTTAAACATCACCATGGTCGGAATACTGCGAATATTCAACTGTGCACCGATTGTCTGCTCGTCTTCTGTGTTCAGTTTTGCCAGTCGCACCTGTGGCGACAATGCCGCAGCCGCCTGCTCAAAGGCCGGTGCCATCATTTTGCACGGCCCACACCAGGGAGCCCAGAAATCAACCACCACGGGAACATCGTTTCGCTGCAGGTGTTTTTGAAAATTACCGGCATGCAAAGTCACCGGACGGCCATCAAACAAGGGTTTATGGCATTTTCCACAAGCCGGATTTGCCGCAAGCTTATCCGCAGGAATACGGTTTACTGCAGCACAGGATGGACAAACAACATGTTTTGGATTGCTCATAATTATCTCTTTTAAATCAATTTATTACGGACAATATGTGGCTAAAAACCAAAAAATCAAGGGCGCATGTCAAAAGTCAAACCGTTGGCGCATTTTGTCAATTATCACACACTCTGGCCCGCTATTATTTATTTAAACAACAAGCGGGAGGTTAAGCATATTCAACCCACATAAAAAGCAAAATGACATTTTGGAAAAATTCAGAATAAAAGCGCATCTTCAAAGCTATATTAAAGACCCGATCATTAACGAAAAAAGGCTCCCGAAAGGGAGCCTTTTTAATATGGCGGAAGAGGTGGGATTTGAACCCACGAAGGGCTATAAACCCTTGCCAGTTTTCAAGACTGGTGCTTTCAACCGCTCAGCCACCCTTCCTAATCTCTACATTTGAGAAGCGCGTATATTACGTGATTCCATCAAGTATTCAATGACCTCTGAAGGTTTTTTTATAAAATAATTGAATAACAATCATCTCTGCGCCAGATAATCCGTTTGAAATATTTACTGACAAAAAAATATTTCTGTCATACTCATTCGGT
>WFOC01000004.1 GCA_015488295.1 Gammaproteobacteria bacterium | reverse complement strand
CGCTTAATGATTTTGAAGTGCTATGCAAAAAACACGACATCGAAATATTGCAGCGCACGGTGGTCGATCACAGTCACCGCAAGGGCAGCTGGCTGATGAAGCTGTTTCCCAACCTGCTGGGTGAAATCGCGATTTATCGTTTTTGCCGAAACCGCTAGTTCAGCCCTGCTGGTTTTTACCCGTTTGCACGGTGCACTGAAGATGTGACAGTTGTGTTAAAAATCAGCAATTTCACATGATTAGTCAGCAAGCACGGGCATACACTGCTAGAATTCGGGATACTTGTACGTTTTAAGAAAATGTCTTCGAATAAATGCCTAACACACTGATAACACAACTAAACAACCCGCTTGTGTTACAACAATTAAACCAGCGGCTGGCGGCGATTGTCAGCCTGTTGCTGGTTGTCGCCTGTGCCTGGCTGCTGGTGGAAATCACTTGGCTGTTTTTTCCACAGGGTGATGACACGTCATCAGCGCTGCAGCAAAAAGTGCAGCCACGTATTAACAAACAAAATCAGCAGAATAATTTCAATAAACTGACCACGGCAAATATCTTTGGTGTCAGTGATCGTGCTGTTATGCAAAAGCAGACCGTTGTGCCCGAGACCCGCTTGAATCTCACGCTTAAGGGTGTGCTGTCAGCGACATCAATGGATATGGCCAGCGCTATCATCGCACAGGGTAAAAAAGGCAAGGAAGAAATTTACGGCATTGGAGACAAGATGCCCGGCGGCGTTATCATTAAAGAAATTCATCCGGAGCATGTTGTGCTGGAACGCGGTGGCCGGCTGGAAACATTAAAGCTGCAAAAAATAAGCGGCGTTGGAAACCTGAAGTCATCGGGCGGGTCATACTCGAGCGGCCGAGGCAGATATGCACAAGGTTCGCCTGAGGCGGCATTAAAACAGATAAGAAGTAATATCTTAAAAAATCCCACATCGTTTGGTGATTATGCCCTGCCGGTGGTGGTTAGGGAAAATGGCCGGCAAATCGGTTATCGTTTGCAGCCGCAGTCCAAGGGGCAGCTGCTATCCGAGCTGGGTATAGAAAAAAATGATGTGATCACACAGATCAATGGCGTAAAGCTGGATAAGGCTCAAAATGGTATCACTGCTTTACGAAAATTAAGTACAGCGAAAAACTTGAATATAGTGGTGAAGCGTAATGGCGCTGAAATTCCACTTAACATTTCGTTGCAATAGGTTTTATCAGGAATTTTTATGAACACCGTTCAATTACCAATACAGCATTTACAGGAGCCTGGCCGCTTCGGGATTCGACGACTGCTGCTATCTGTCTTTTTACTGTTGTGTCTTTGCTCACAGGCTATCGCTGATGAGATAACGCTTAATCTGAAAGATGCTGACATCCGCGCCCTGATCAGCACGGTTTCAAAATTTACCGGAAAAAACTTCATCATTGATCCGCGGGTGAAAGCGAAAGTTACTGTTATTTCAGCAAATACCTTAACCCCTGAAGCGGTGTACGAAGTTTTTCTTTCCGTGCTGCAGGTGCATGGTTATGCGGCAGTGCCCACCGGTTCGGTTATAAAAATTGTTCCCGAAGTTAATGCCAAGCAGGGGCCGTTGCCGCTGTCCGACAAGGCGGGTGAATTTTCTGGTGATGAGTTTATTACCAAAATTATTCGTCTGGACCATGTGCCGGCTTCACAGCTGGTGCCGATACTGCGACCACTGGTGCCTCAGCAGGGGCATCTGGCGGCGTACAACCCGACTAATACTTTAATCATCACTGACCATGCTGGAAACATTCATCGTCTGATGAAAATTATCGCCGGGGTTGATCGCCCTGACAGTGATGAGCTGGAAATTATTCCACTGAAACATGCAGCAGCTTCCGAGCTGGTGCGAATATTAAATTCACTGAATGCGGGTGGTGCAAAAGATGCATCGAAAAGAGTCCGGCTGGCAGCGGATGATCGCACCAACAGTATTCTGGTGACCGGTGATCGTTCTTCACGTTTAAGAATTCGAGCCACTATCACCTACCTCGATACGCCACTGGAAGATGGTAGCGGCAACACGCATGTTATCTACCTGAAATACGCCAAGGCAGAAAACCTGGTGAAAATTCTGACCGGCTTGAAAGACAAGGGCAAGAAAGCCAGTGCAGTGAAAGGCAAAGTAGCATCAGCGCGGGCATCGACAGGCAGCGTGATAAGTCAGAATGCAGTTATTCAGGCAGATGATGAAACCAATGCATTAATTATTACCGCCGATCCGAACACGGTTAAAAATTTGAAAGCGATAATTCGTCAGCTGGATATTCGCCGTGCACAGGTTTTAATTGAAGCGATTATTGCCGAGATTACGACGAACAATACCAAGGAACTGGGCGTTGGTCTGGCGGTAGATGGTTCGCAACGTGACGGTGGTGCGCTGCCGGTTGGCCTGAGTAATCTGGCGGGCATTGGCGATCTGCTGGTTGCTGCCGGCAGCGGTACAACGCCCACGTCATTACCCAATGCGCTGTCTCTGGGGGTTGGTGGAACCACCAGTTCGGGGGTTCGCTATGGCATGTTGTTGCGTGCTTTGCAGTCAGATACAAACTCCAATATTTTATCGACTCCAAATATTGTGACTCTGGACAATGAAGAAGCCGAGCTGATTGTGGGCCAGAACATACCTTTTGTTACCGGCAGTTTTACCGGTGGCGGTAGCACCAACCCCAGCAACCCGTTTCAAACAATTCAAAGACAGGATGTCGGCCTGTTATTAAAAGTAACGCCGCAGATTAATGAGGGCGATACAGTCAAACTGGTTATCGAACAGGAAGTATCCAGCGTTATCCCTGCTTCTCTGGAGCAGGGGCTGGCAGGGCTTTCTACCAGAAAACGTTCAATTAAAACCAGCGTGCTGGTTGACGATGGAGGCATTCTGATTCTTGGTGGTTTGATTTCAGATGAGGTTAACGATACAAAAACCAAGGTGCCTTTGCTGGGTGATATTCCGATTATCGGATTTTTATTCCGCTCTGAAAATACGACCAAGTCAAAAGCAAACCTGATGGTTTTTTTACGACCAACAATTTTGCGCGATCATAAAGATGCCTCTTTTGTTACCAATGAAAAATACAATTATCTTCGTGGTATAGAGAGCGGCGCATATAACAAGGAAGATGGCAGCTTTGGTTTGCTGGATGATGCTGCGCCGAAATTGCCACCGATAGAAAATCTTGACCGTTCAAAGCAGCACACTGAAAAATCCAAAGTCAAAATCGAAGAAAAGATTGACTGGAACTGGGATGGCGAAGAAGACGATGATTTCATCTAGCGCCAGTGCAACGAGCAGCGAGGTTGCCGAAAAGTTGCCCGATGCCGGGCAGTTACAGGAAGTGCTCGATGCCGAACCGCCACTGAGCGCACTGGTTCTGCCCTATGCTTTTGCCAAGCGTCATGGCGTGCTGATTGGTCAGATTGAAGATGAAACGGTTAATGTTTTATATCGTGATTCCCCTGATCCGATTATCCTTGCTGAAGTCAGCCGCATCACCCGTCGGAAAATTACTCTAAATCAGATAACAGAAGAACAGTTTGGTGCCCTGCTGGCGCAGACCTATGAGCAGGCCAGCGATCAGGCGATGGCGATGATGGAAGGTGTCGGTGAAGAGCTGAACCTGGATGAGCTGGCACAAACGCTGGAACCTGAAGACCTGATGGAGTCGGACGATGACGCGCCGATTATTCGCCTGATCAATGCCTTGCTCAGCGAAGCCATCAAAGTAAACGCTTCGGATATACACCTCGAACCGTTTGAAAATCGTATGCGCGTACGGTTTCGTGTTGATGGCATGCTGCGTGAAATTCTGCAGCCACCGGGCAATATTGCACCGCTGGTTATTTCGCGTATTAAAGTGATGGCGAAACTCGACATCGCCGAAAAACGTTTGCCGCAGGATGGCCGTATTTCCCTGCGTGTTGCCGGCCGCGGTGTTGATGTGCGTGTTTCTACGCTGCCTTCCGGTCATGGTGAGCGGGTGGTGATGCGTTTGCTGGATAAGCAGGCGGGGCGGCTTGATCTTGAGCAGCTGGGCATGTCACAAAAAATTCACGACAGTTTTAACAAGCTGCTGCACAAACCGCACGGCATCATCCTGGTGACCGGCCCCACCGGTTCCGGTAAAACCACCACGCTGTACGCCGGTTTAAGTATTTTAAATGTGAAAACACGAAATATTCTGACCGTGGAAGATCCGATAGAATATTACATCGATGGTATTGGTCAGACACAGGTGAATTCAAAAGTCGACATGACCTTCGCCCGCGGCCTGCGCTCCATCCTGCGTCAGGATCCGGATGTGGTAATGATTGGTGAGATTCGTGATCTGGAGACCGCTTCGATAGCGGTGCAGGCCAGTTTGACCGGCCACCTTGTGTTATCCACGCTGCATACCAACAGTGCGATTGGTGCCATAACCCGTTTGCGCGACATGGGTGTAGAGCAGTTTTTGCTGGCTTCCAGCCTGATCGGCGTGATGGCGCAGCGGCTGGTAAGAGACCTCTGTCCGCACTGTAAAAAGCCGCACGAGATCACCGCCAAAGAACGCGAGTGGCTGGAGATGGAAGATGACGATCACACCGTGATTTACAGCGCGGAAGGTTGCACCGAATGCAACCACATGGGTTACATCGGGCGCAGCGGTTTATACGAATTTATTCCCATCGATCACAAACTGCAGAACATGATCCATGAAGGGGAAGGCGAGCAGGTGATGGAAGAATACGCGCGCACGATCAGCCGCAGCCTGGGGCAGGACGGCAAGCGCATGATTCTTCAGGGCACGACATCGCTGGAAGAAGTGTTGCGGGTTAGCAGAGACGATTAGCGCGCTTTGCGCGTAATGAAAAGTGAAAAATGAAAAATGAAAAATGAAAGGATTAAAAACATACAAATAAGGTTAAAGGCTGCGCCGTTCACGCTTTTCACTTTTCATTTTTCATTTTTCATTTTTCATTAGCGAAGCTATGGCCGCATTCGACTACATTGCGCTGGACGCAAAGGGCAAAGAAAAAAAAGGTGTCATCGAAGGTGATACTGCACGGCAGGTGCGGCAGATGCTGCGCGATAAAGGCCTGACCACACTGGAGATTACCGAGAGTCGGAAAAAGGCGCAGGCCAGTGATGGCAAAACAAAAAATGTGCCGGGTTTTTTGCAGCGTGGCATCAGTTCTACCGAACTGGCATTGTTGACACGGCAGCTGGCCACATTGATTCAGGCTGCATTGCCGCTGGACGAAACACTTTCTGCGGTTGCTAACCAGACCGACAAACCCCGCATAAAAAGCATGTTGTACGCGATTCGCTCACGTGTGCTGGAAGGTCATTCGCTGGCGGTCGGGCTGGGTGATTATCCCAAGGTTTT
>WFOC01000003.1 GCA_015488295.1 Gammaproteobacteria bacterium | reverse complement strand
TTCATGCGCTGTGATTCTTCTGAATCATGCGCCGAATTATATTAGAAAATGCGAATATTAGCCATATGACAGAGGGGGTATGTGCGGATTATGGAGTGCCAGAAGCCGGGGTCTGTTATTGAGTCAAAGGCGAAGTTGGCAGTTATCAGTTATCAGTTATCAGTTGGCAGTTGGCAGTTGGCAGTAAAAAGCAAAAGCATTGCTTGTGCGGCAAATCACGTGGTTTTCAAATTTTTTGTTTTTAACTGATAACTGCCGACTGCAAACTGCCAACTTCTCTTCCTGGCAGTTGACAGATGTTCGATAGCCGCTGATTTTTAACAAAGCTGGCAGAGAGTGCCTGGTCAGATGCTGATTTATGGGATGGTGGAAGTGCAGATATTGCATCGTTACATGGATGTAACCTATTAGGGCAATGCATTAGGGCGGGATGCCCGTAAGTAGAATAATGCAGGAGCAATTATCGAGGAGCAATTGCCGAGGAGCAAATATCTGTCCGTACATCCTGTACACGTCACATCGCCATCCATGGCTCCTTGTGACATACCGTACATCCTGTACATAAAAAAGGCCGTGTCATTTAGCATGACACGGCCTTCGTATAGCTTTAGATAAAGCTTAAAACGTCAGCTTATTTAGCTTCTGTTTTTGCTTCAGCAGCTGGTGCAGCTACAGCTGGTGCAGCCTGTGGTGCAGGGGCTGCCTGAGGTGCTGGAGCGTAGCCATAAGGAGCATAGCCGCGGTAGCCGTTATAACCGTTGTAGTAACCGTTAGAACCGTTGTAGTAGCTGTTGTTGTCCCAGTTGCCATTGCCGTTACCACGACCGTGGCCTTTGGCTTTTGCTTTCATGCCAAAAGAGAAAGAACCGTCAAATTCGCCGTCGCCGTCGAAGTCACCAGAACCGTTACCGTTGTTGTTCCAGTTGTTGTTACCGTTGTAGTAACCATTGGTGTTGTTGTAAGAACCGTTAGAACTATTGTAACCGTTGTTACCGTTGTAGTAGTTGTCACCGTAGTAAGAACCGTTACTGTTACCTTTACCACGGCCTTTACCGGAAGCTTTCATACCGAAAGAGAAAGAACCGTCAAACTCGCCGTCGCCGTCGAAGTCGCCAGCACCGTTACCGTTGTTGTTCCAGTTGTTGTTACCGTTGTAGTTTGAATTGTTGTTGTCACCGAAGAAAGGCATATCCCAATCAGCAGAAACAGCAGTAGAAGTAGCTAAGATAGTTGCAGCAGCAATTGTTAGTAAAGTTTTCATTGTTAAACCCTCATTTAAGTTTATACAGTTTGTTAAAAGATTCATGCGCCTTGTTCTTCTGAACTATCTATCTCGTCCATTAGAACTGCTGATTGTTATTATATTAGAATTGTTTAATATAAGTCAATAGTGAAATACTGTGGTTAAAGTGTGTTCGAGCTTAAATTGTTTTGAGTAATTACTTGAATTTCATTATGTTACAAGTTTAAGTTAAACTGGTTTGGTATATAAAAGTACCGATAAATGGGTAGCGAAAGCAGGGGTATTTACCCAATAAAGACCGGTTCCAGTCTTTTCTTTATCGGCGAAAAGTAAAAAAGCCGACACAATGGGGTGTCGGCTTTTTTACACAGTTTGCTTATTTCTTTACCCTGACCGCTATGATCAAAAGGCCGGGGTGTAGAAATTAACTGATTTTTTCAGGCGTGACTTATATGCGATTAAGCGCCTGCTCGCGATTATTCTGGCTGCGTTGTATGTTGGCTGCGCGCAGTTCAAATAATTCCCTGTTGCGTAATACCAGGGCTTCAATCATTTGCTGTTGCTGTGATATTTGTTCGCGTAGACGAGCAATCTGGCTATCCTGATTTGCTTTATAGCGATCAAGTTGCCGGGATTCCAGGGTCTTGATGCGGGCAAACATTTCGCTCAAGTGTTGCTTCTGCTCTTGTTTGTAAGCATCGATGCGAGCCTGGTTTTCTTTTGCCAGCTGTTCCTGATGTGCCTGTGCAGCATTGTTTTTAGCTGCGGCCATTTCAAATGGTGCTGTTGTGGTAGTCGCTTCTGTTGAGTCAACAACAGCGGGTGTAGCGGCTTCCTGTACAGCAGGTGCTTCTGCTACGGCGGCAACGACAGGTGCAGTAGTGGTTTCTGTGACGGCGGCAGGTTCAGCCACTGTCTCTACCACAGCGACAGTCTCACTGGCGGCTTCTTCAGTCACTTCAACTTCTGTGACTTCAACGTCTGCACCAGCTGTTTCTACAGTAGCGGTTTGTTCAGGGATACTGGCTTCAGCGGCATGAATACTTGCTACTTCTTTTTCGATTGCCGCAATCTGTTCGTCAACCGACTGTAATTGTCTATCCAGCATGAGAGCTGTGGTCACGATAATGCCGACCATAATGACTGCGACAGCTGCGTATTTGCCTAAAGGGCCGAATACAGCTTTGTTGTCGCTGGTTGCGGGTGTTTCTGTTCTGGTTTCTGTGGTCATGATGATCTCCCGACTTTAGAGTGTTTATGTTTAATTCGTTACAGCCATCTTTGGTTTTTTGTGACATGCTGTGCTTTCTGTAATTGTCGCACCGCCATCCCTGGCTCCTTGCGACGTACCGTACTTCCTGTACATAAAAAAACCCGGCTTCTGCACTACAGAAGCCGGGCTTTATATTTAACTAACTAGAACCTGTCGCTTATTTAGCTTCAGTTTTAGTTTCAGCAGCAGGTGCTGGTACTACAGCAGGCGCAGCCTGTGGAGCAGGTGCGTAGCCTTGTGGAGCATAGCCATTGTAGTAACCGTTAGAACCGTTGTAGTAACCGTTGTTGTCCCAGTTGCTGTTGCCTTTACCGTTACCACGACCTTTACCAGACGCTTTCATGCCGAAAGAGAAAGAACCGTCGAAGTCGCCAGAACCGTCTACGTCAGAAGCACCGTTGCCACTGTTGTTCCAGTTGTTGTTACCGTTGTAAGAACCATTAGAACCGTTGTAAGAGCCGTTTGAACCATTGTAGCCGTTAGAACCGTTGTAGTAGTTGTCACCTGTATAGTTGCCGTTGCCTTTACCGTTACCACGACCTTTACCAGATGCTTTCATACCGAAAGAGAAAGAACCGTCGAATTCGCCAGAACCGTCAGCAGCGCCGTTACCGTTGCCAGCACCGTTGTGTGAACCATTGTTGTTCCAGTTAGAGTTGTTGTTGTCGCCGAAGAAAGGCATATCCCAATCAGCAGAAACAGCAGTAGAAGTAGCCAGGATGGTTGCAGCAGCTATAAGTTGTAATGTTTTCATTTTAAAACCTCAAAGTTTTTGTTAACAGCAATATTAAAAATAATTTCATGCGCTTGTGGCCTTACGACCAGTGAGGGAAAGTATATTATAAAATACTTATATTAGCAAGTGCTGATTAGTTTTTGTTATGGCTGGGTTTATAACAGGCTGTTTTTAAAGGCTTTAAATACCAGAGTTGTTACGTGTTTATTGATCTGGCATAGGCAAGTAAATCTTCCAGCAGTACCAGTTGTGAGCCGATGGTGTCGGGTGACTGCTGTATGGTTTCGATCTGGGCATGAAACTGGTTCATGGTGCGATGTGAGGTGGCGGGGTTGGTGAACTTGTCGTGGCGGTATTTATTCCAGCGTTGCAGTTCGGTATCGCTTAGCGTGTTCAGGAAATTTCTCGCGCGGTAGCGAAACAGCATTTCATCAAGACGGGCATCGTCGAAGTTAAAATGCAGATCGGCCAGTTCAGTGGCGGGCGTGTTGCGGATGATGTCGATGCGCTGAGTATCATCGCGGCCGAAAAAGCCGCCGGAATATAACTGGCCGTCGGGATCGCTGGTTTCGGGAAAATCACTCTGCTGGAAAATGGCGGTGGTTTTGGCGGCAAACTCATCGATGTGTTGCAGGATGATCTCGCGGTGCTGCTGGCACTGCTCAACATCGATGTTCAGTCGTTGTGCTGCAGCATCGTCCATGGTGTTCAGCGGTACGATGACTGGGCACTTATTAATGTGTATCTGTTTCAGCGGAATGCGGGCGATGCCCTCGGGTAATTCTTTGGCTGGCGTGTACAGCCGGGCGGCCATCTCTTCGCTGTCTGCTTCAAGAAACTGCTCGGGGTGCACGTTCAGGTCATAAACGATGAAGCTATTTTTATTTACCGGGTGCTGGATAATGGGCATCACCATGGCTATCGCACCGCGCTCGGCTGAATAACGTGACGACACATGCAGAATGGCATCACGTGTGCGCAGGTTGATCAGTTTGCTGACCTCGGTCTTCTTGCGCATGTCATAAATATACTTATAAAGACGCGGCTGCTTTTCTTTGATGAGCCTGGCCACCGCGATAGTGGCGTAAACATCAGACATGGCATCGTGCGCCGCTTCGTGTTTGATGCCGTTCTCCGCAGTGAGCAGTTCCAGGCGGATGCTGGGACGACCATCCTGCTCCGGCCAGTTGATGCCATCGGGGCGCAGTGCCCGGGTCAGGCGCACGGTGTCAATAATATCCCAGCGCGAATTGCCGTGTTGCCACTCGTGTGCATAGGCATTGAAAAAATTTCGGTACAGGGTGTTGCGGGTAAACTCATCGTCGAAGCGAATGTTATTAAAACCGGCCACGCAGGTATTGGGTCGGGAAAACTCCTGATGGATAGCAGCGATAAACTCGGCTTCACAAATACCATCGGCCAGTGCCTTTTGTGGTGTAATGCCGGTGATCAGGCAGGCGTATGGATCAGGCAGACAATCATTCGCTGGCTTACAGTATAAAGTTAGCGGATCGCTGATGATATTTAAATCCTCGTCGGTGCGAATACCGGCGAATTGTGACAGACGATCATAACGTGGGTCGATGCCGAAGGTTTCGTAGTCGTACCAGTAGATGGTGTTGCTCATCTTAAGCCCTTTAGATTGTTGTGTATTGTGATGCTACCAAAATTGATGCAGGGACTTATAGTAAATGAAAAGTGAAAAATGAAAAGTGAAAAATGTACAAGCAAAAGCAAAAAAAGGGGGGCAGGTCGTCTTTCTCAGCGTCAGTGAGGAATTCTGTATAATTTTATTACGAAAATATCCACTCAATATCTTTCACCATTGATAACAGGAGTATAAGATTTTTCATTTTTCATTTTTCATTTTTCATTTTTCATTTTTCATTTGCCGCGATCACGTCGTTAATCGCCTGTAAATATCCGAAACCTTAAGCGGCAGTTCAGCCACCTCACTAATCACCGAATAATTCGCGGCACCATACATATGCGGCAGGTAATCCCGCGCTTTCTCATCGATGGTGATGCAGTAGGAATGAATGCCGTCGCGGTGCGCTTCGTATAAAGCCTGCCTTGTATCTTCTACGCCGTATTCACCGCGGTAGGTGTCGTAGTCGTCGGGTTTGCCGTCGGACAGGGTAATGAGCAGTTTTGTTGACGCTTCGACTTCGTTCAGGATGCGTGTCATGTGACGGATGAATACGCCCATGCGGGTGTAATCTTTTGGCTGGATGTTTGAAATGCGGGCTTTTATCTCGTCGTCATATTCTTCATCGAAGGCTTTTATTTTATATAGCTCGCAGCGTTTTCGTGTCACCCCGGAAAAGCCGTAGATGGCAAAGCGGTCGCCCAGTATCTGGATGACTTCAGATAACAGGATCAGTGATTCACGTTCTGCTTCATTGATCCAGCCTCTGGTTGAGCCGCTCATATCGACCATGAACATCACTGCGACGTTGCGTTCTTCCTTGTGCATTTTGGTGAACAGGCGGTCGGTCATCTCCATGCCGCTTTTGACATCGCCGTAAGCTTCCACCAGTGCGTCGATGTCAATGTCGTCGCCGTGCACCTGGCGTTTTAATAATTTGTCTTCACCGCGCAGAATTTCAAAGGTATGGCGCAGGCTTTTCAGCAGGCCTTTGTGTTTTTCCAGGGTGTTGTTGACAAAGTCATCGTACACCGGTTCGACTTCCAGCTCGCGCAGCACGCACCAGTTTTTATGATAATGCTGACGCTTGAAATTCCACTCATTATATATTTCTGCGCCTTCTTCGTGGTAGGTGCCGTTCCACACGTCTTTTGGGTTGAGAATTTCATCCTCGTATTTTTTCAGGTCGTATTCACCGGGGCCGGCGGCGTGCAGATGCTCCGGCGGAATCTCACCGAAATCGACGATGATGGAAGTCATTAGTTCCTGAACGTGTTCTGGCACGGCGACCAGTTCGCCTTCCAGTTCCAGTTCGATGATGCCGCTGCTGCGTTGTTCGTCGTCGCTGCGTATTTCGAATTTTGTGTTTTTGTCGATGATGGCTTCAGCGGCATCATCTTCAAGGTCATTGTTGTTTTTTTGCAGTGCTTCTTTTGCCAGTTCGCTGAGGGCGATACGAAAATACGCTTTTTCTTTTTCGATGCGTTTTTGTTTTACTTCCTCGACCTGCTCAAGTTTTAAGGTGCCCTGATAGCAGCAGGCTTCGGGGCAGGTTGTGTTATCGAGCAGTGCCAGGCAGGCCAGGCTGTCATCGGTGCAGGCGTGTTCGCTGGAAAGTTTTTCGAAAATTTGTTGCCAGTTTTTTGATGTGGGTTCTGCTGTAGCAGTGCCTGTTTTTTGTTTCAGCGATTGCATGTCACGATGCAGGCCGGGCAGTTCACGTTTTAAACAGGCTTCCAGACGAATGCTTTCCAGCATCGCCAGTTTTTTGAGTTGTGCTTCGGGGTTGTCACAATCGAGTACATTGTCAAAATCGATGCGAAAGGTGCCGAAGTGAATCTGTGCCCAGAGAAAGGCGACGCTGGCCTTGTAGATTAAAAAATTGTCCTTGCTGTCTTCCAGCAGTGCGGTGATGGCGGGCAGGTAGATGGTTTCGGTGTCGGTGTAGGCCTGGTTGTTGGTGGCCTCGGCGATCTTTAATTTTCTGCCGGACAGTCCCTGCAAAAAAGGCAACAGCACGGCCAGCTCTTCTTCCAGCACCGCGCCGCAGGCATTGGTGTGTGCGGTGTGCACGTAACTGTCCAGCTCGCGGATCACGGTCATCGCCGGTGCCAGACCTTTGCGGTCGTAATTGTCGGTGGCGGTCATGGCCCAGGCTTCGACCATGTGTTTGTCCATGGCAGCCAGCGCGGTGATGGCATTTTTGGCGAACTGAAAAGCCAGTTCACTGTTGGTGGCCGCGATGCGCCGGGTCAGGTCGATGATGAAGTTCTGCTCTGTGCGCGGCAGGTTGACGATCAGCTCGGCGGCTTCTTCGGTTTTGATAAAGGAAAACTCGACATCAAAATAAATATCGAGAACATCGGTGATCTGTTGCAGCGTGAGTGCCGGGCGTGCCATGGTTTGTTTTTTAAAGCGCGCTTAGAATAAAGACGATGACAGTTCGTTCATTGCCACCAGCATATCGGCATCGTCGGTCAGTGCCTGTGAGATAGCGGTCTTGCAGGCGGTGACCGGCGCGATGTCTTCATGGATGAGTTTGGCGGCGTGTACCAGCAGGCGGGTGGAAGCGCCTTCATCCAGGCCACTGCCTTTCAGGTCGCGTGTCATGTGGGCGAACTTGACCAGCTGGCTGGCGGTGCTGGCATCGATGCCGGTTTCCCTGACGATGATTTCAGCTTCTAAAGCCGCGTCCGGGTAATCAAATTCCAGTGCAACAAAGCGCTGGCGTGTGCTTTGTTTTAAATCTTTCATCACGCTCTGGTAGCCGGGGTTGTAGGAGATAGCTAAACAGAACTCAGGTGTGGCTTCGATGATCTCACCGACTTTTTCCATCGGCAAAACGCGGCGGTCATCCGCCAGCGGGTGAATAACCACGGTGGTATCTTTGCGTGCTTCGACAATTTCATCGAGATAACAGATGGCACCGTTGCGCACCGAGCGTGCCAGCGGGCCATCGACCCAGACGGTTTCGCCGCCGGAAATCAGAAAACGGCCGACCAGGTCGGAGGCGGTTAAATCGTCGTGGCAGGAGACCGTGATCAACGGACGCTTCAAACGCCAGGCCATGTGCTCCATGAAGCGGGTCTTGCCGCAACCGGTGGGGCCTTTCAGCAGCACGGGCAGTGCCTGTTTGTAGGCGGCTTCGAAGATGGCGATTTCATCAGCGATGGGCTGGTAATAAGGTTCATCTTCGATGAAATATTCTTCGGGTTTTAAGGCTTTGCTTTGCATAGTTTTTATGTGGTTTTTATCAGTGAATTTGGCTGGTTGTATTTGAGCAAATGTGAGGGCTGTTGTCGAATTTGAAAAGATAAAAAAATATTGTCCACAGATGAACGCAGATAAACACAGATAAACACAAATATTAAAAGCTTAAAATCTTTTATCCGCGTTCATCTGTGGATAGTTGTTTTTGTTGTTATACAAACCGTAATCTCCTCACGATCATGATAAAGATGTTTCGCCTGAATCGTGTGCTCGATGCTTGCCGCTGTTAAACTTTGGTGCAGTAACTCAATACATTCATGCACCATCGCCAGGCGTTTTTTCATCGGCAGTTTTAAATTGAAGATGGCGTTGCTGCATTGTTGGTTAGTAAACCAGCGCGCGATCAGGCGGCTGACGTGCAGCGGTCGCTCGGCCATGTCGCAGATTAGCCAGTCGACTTTTTTCTTTGGTGTGTAGGTGAAAGCATCGGTTTGCAGATGTTCGACCATGCCGCTTTGCATCAGCGCGGCTTGCATCGGGCCGTTATCGATGGCGGTGACCAGGCAGTCGCGTTTGACGAATTGCCAGGTCCAGCCACCGGGGGCTGCGCCTAGGTCGACCACGGTCATGCCGTTTTTGATCAGTTCGTTCTGTTGGTTGCCGGATAAAAACCAGTGGATGGCTTCTTCCATTTTTAATGTTGAACGGCTGGGCGCGGCACCAGGCATTTTCAGGCGGATGATACCCATGCTGTCGGCTGCGCTGTTATCAACAGGTGCGATGCCGATGTTGACGTGCAGCGAGTCGGTAAAAAACAGCTGTAGTCGCCAGCGTGAATGTGCTGAGAGTAGATTATTTTTTTTCAGTGCGCCGAGTAAATGTGGCTTGAACTGTTTGCAGAACTTGCTCAGCGATTTGCCCTCGTTGGTGTCGGCGTAGGCCAGCTCGACATCACAAAAGGTTTCGTCAAAACTTTTGATGGTATTTAATATGTCCGGCAGTCGATTGCTTTCCGGCAGTGCCAGTTTTTCTTTGTCGCATGCGAACCACTGGCGGGTAAAAATCAGCTGGCGAAAATCGATCTGTGTTATCAGTTCAGCGGTGTTTTGTTCTGCGCTGCTTACCAGCGAAACATAGCCCGATGCATCGCTGGTCTGGATGTAGCCAGGGAAGGCGTGCTGGCTGGAAAATTCCATGATCTCGCCGGCACATTCTTTTTCGAAACCCGGGCGGCACAGCAGGATAATCTGATTAAACATCCGGTTTTAATTCCGCCATTGAAAGTAAGGTGTCAAAGCCGTGTTTACGTTGTAACATATCGTAATTAATTTTAGCGTCGAGAGAAAAATGGAAACAAGTGAAGTAAAAAATATTATCGAAGCAGGTATCAAAGACTGTGAAGCCACGGTAACTGCAGACGGCAGCAAGTATACCGCAATCGTGGTGTCAGATGAGTTTGAAGGCAAAACCATGGTTGCCGAGCAGAAGATGGTTTATGCGCTGGTGAACGAGCATATTCAGAGTGGCGCGATTCATGCGTTGACCATCAAGGCGTTTACAAAGTCGGAATGGGCTGCGCAGAACGGTTAAGTTGAATTGCTGACATGGGTGATTCTGTGCCCGTGTGAGATCATGCGGGCAGGCCAAACAGCAGTATGCTGATTGATGCGATGGCCAGGCTTCCGTGAACAAGGATGACGGTTTTCGACAGGATGCCTTTTCTTCTGATGAGATAATACAGTGTGGCACCACCGGCGATGGTCAGCATCAGTGCGCCCAGTGCGGGTTTTATTGACAGGCCGGTGTCAGTGCCAGAGTAAGCGCTTATCAGTAGAAGGATAATGCCAAAGATGCCTGTGCGTCCATGCAGCAAACCCAGATCCATGGGTGCGTTTTTATCTGTGATCAGAAGCAGTGCTGTTACTGCACCGCCGGCGGCTGCGCCGGTTAATGCGGTTAGTGCCAGTATGCCTGACCAGGTTTCTGGTAATTCCATCCTGTACTCCTGTTAAACCTTTTCAATTGTTATTTCAGCAACCGTGCCACCACCTTCTCTGGTGTGGAGCTGGATTTTTATGTGGTTGATTTCGGCCAGCTGCTGCGCAATGCTCAAGCCAAGACCGGTGCCGCCGGTTTCTATGTTGCGTGACTGGTCCAGCCTGTAGAAAGGTCTGAATACGGCATCAATTTTGTCGGCAGGAATCCCCGGCCCCCTGTCCATGATTTTTATTTTTACATGCTCGGGTTCGCATGAGTAAAGGACTTCAACGGTCTGGCCATTGCTATATCGCACAGCATTTTCCAGCAGGTTTACGATGATGCGGCGCAGTGCCATCGGGTTGCTTGTTATCTGACAGGGATCGGCCGGTTGCCACTGAATATTAGCGCCACCGCGTTTTCCGCAGTGAACCAGATCATCCAGTGTCTCGACAACGTCGATGCTTTGTTGCTCGCCTTTTTCCAGTGTTTTACTTAGTTCAAGAAACTGTCCAATGAGGCAGTTCATCTGGTTAACATCGCCACGGATGCCGGCGACAAGAACCGGGTCGGCGTTGTCGGGCAGCATTTCAAGGGAAAGCTGAATACGTGCCAACGGTGTTCGCAAATCGTGAGAGATGCCTGCCAGTAAGGTGGTGCGGTTGCTCAGTAATTCCTTTACCTGCACAGCCATTTTGTTAAAACTTTGTGCCAGGTGGAGTATTTCTTCCGGGCCTGTTTCAGGAATCAGTTCCGGCTCCTCACCACTGCCTATGCGTAATGCATTTTTGGATAATGATTCCAGCGGTGTCGTCAGGTGTCGAACCAGTGCTGCTGCAGTGGCCAGTGTTGCCAGGCCGCCAACGACCAGCAACAAAATTAAAACCAGGGGAGGTTGCGCATTGATGTGAGAGCTGGAAAAACCTATACGTACATTTGCATCATTGATAATCAGGTTGGCCCAGTACCAGTCGGTGCCGCTCTCATCCTGAGAGATTTTAAGCTGCACATCCTGACCGGTGCGTTTTTTCAGCGCTGATTCCAGAAAGTAATAATAGGGCAGGGGTTTGAAATCTACGGAGTCCAGCTGCTGCCCCGCCGCGATGTGTAACTGATAATTTTTCAGCAGGTTCTGTTCAAATAAAATCCGGTCTTCGGTTTTTGTTTTTACCCATTCGTTTGCGCTGAATACCATTAATGCTGCCAGATCATCTGCTGACTGCCTGCCTACCGGTGCCAGCATAAAGTAAGTGATTACTGTGAGTGCAAATAACAGGTAAGCAATTGAAACCGTCGCGATCATGGTGACGGTTCTGGCAAATAACGTTTTAGGCAATATCATAAAGTTGTGTTATCAGGGATCGGGTGTAAACAGATAACCTTCGCCCCAGACTGTTCGTATGTATGCAGGGTTTGATGGATCGGTTTCAATTTTTCGGCGCAGTCGTGCGATGCGTACGTCAATGCTTCTGTCATATGGTTGGTGTTCATAGCCCTTGAGTAATTGCAATAATGAATCCCGGTTTAGTATTCGCCCCGGGTTGTTTACAAATACTTCGAGTAGCGCAAACTCACCGTTGGTTAAAGGCACTTCATCATTGTTGTGAAATAGCTGCCGGCTTGCTGGCAGCATTCGGTAATCACCAAAAATGCTTTCTTCAAGTTTGCTGTTTGTTTTATTCTGCTCGGCGTGACTGCGCCTTAAAACAGAGCGGATACGTGCCAGTAATTCGCGCGGGTTAAAAGGCTTTGGAAGGTAGTCGTCGGCACCGACCTCCAGTCCGACAATACGGTCTATCTCATCACCGCGAGCAGACAGTATGATGATGGGGGTATCGCCTGTGTTTCTGACTTCTTTTGCCAGTGACAGGCCATCATCACCAGGTAACATAAGGTCCAGAATGATGAGTTCGGGTGTTGTCTGCAGCAAGAAGTTTCGCATTTCTTCCCCGTCGTTCACTGATGTTGCTGCATAGCCGTTCTCTGATAAGTAGCGCGTAAGCAAATCACATAATGCTTTGTCGTCATCGACGATCAGTATCATTTCTGTTTCGATATCGAGTTTACTCATTTTTACTCATCAGTTTGGCTGTTGTAACAATTTGTTACATTTAAGGCGATTTCTGAAATACCAGTGAAACATGTTTTCTCCAGTATTCAATTGTGAAATCTTTATAAATAACGGTAGCACACAATTACCAGATACTAAACCGGAGTAGACACATGTCATTACACGTAAGCAAAAATTTTATGATTACCCCTATAAGCAAGCTTGTTAAAGCTGTTGCCATCACATCTTTTTTATTTGCTGTCCCCGCTTCTGCCTATGCTAACGAGAATGTACGGGCAGCGGGAATGGATAAAGAAACGATGATGAAAATGCAGAAAATCATGAAATCTGATATGGCCTTAATGAAGCCTGATTTACAAAAGCAGGTTAAAGGGCTGTCTAAAGAAACCAAAATGGCGCTGATGAATATTCTTTCCACGCACTCACGTCGCAGCAAGCAGCTGACATTGCGTCAGGTGATGCATGAGGTTCTGTCTGATTACCAAAGTATTACCACTGGTCTGGTCACGGACAACAATGAGCAGGCAGCAGATGCAGCACGCCGTCTTGCTAATCATCGTTTACCGCTTGGTGGTTTGATTCCTTACATGGCCAAAGACGATGTGAATGATGACAGGCTGGCCAGCCTTGTTGGTTTTAATGACCTGGTTGAAGGCAACGCCTTACGTCTTGCCGCAGCGGCTGATAAAGGAAATACCGGTGAAGCGACCATGTATCTCGGAAAAATTGCAGAAGGCTGTGTTGCCTGTCACCAGGTGTTTAGAGGTCAGCCTGGCGTTTCAAATCGTTTGCGTTAACCGCAGGCATGAGCAGTACAAACACTAAATATAATAAAAACAATGACAATTATATTTGTAACTTTACGACTAAATGAGGATAGCAATGCTAAATAAAACACTGATAAAAGTAAGCGTCGTTGCGGCGGCAGTCGCTGGTAGTTCTGTTGTTTATGCAACCAATGGTGATCAGATGCTGGGCGTGACAGCGACCCAGTGGGGTATGGCTGGTGCTGTTGTTGCAGCACCGCAGGACAGTGGAACAATCATCACTAATCCGGCAGGCCTTTCATTACTTGAAATTGAAGATGTCCGGTTTGATATGGGATTTGGTTTTCTTAATCCACCGCGCAAAGCCAACGGCACAGACAGTGATTCGGAACTATATTTGATTCCTTCCGGTGCAGTGGCATTTAAAATTGATGACAAGCTGACGCTGGGAATGGGGATGGCTGGTCTGTCCGGCATGGGTGTGGATTTTGCTGACATTGCACCGGCATCGCCTGGTAGCCAGAGCGTGGTCACTACCAAACAGTTCTATCGCATTGCGCCTGGCTTTTCTTATCAGGTAAATGACAAGGTTGCTCTTGGTGCCGCATTGAATATTGATTATCAGAGTCTGGCCATTGATAACTCACAAATGCACTTGCCGCAAAATCAGGTTTACGGTTTTGGTTTTACAGTGGGTTTGATTTATAAGTTAAGCAATACAATGCAGCTTGGTGCATCGTATGTAAGTAAACAGTCCATGAGTGCGTTTGAGTGGAATACTACGGCGGGACATTATTCAATGACTCTGGATGCGCCAGAAACATTGAGTCTGGGTCTTGCGTATCAACCCGGCAACGGTTTGCTGATTGAGGCAGATGTTAAATATATCGGTTTTTCTGATGTGCTGGATAAAGTTGATTTTGATACGCCGGCAGGAAAAACAGTTATGAACTTCGGCTGGGATGACCAGGTTGTTTTTGCTCTGGGTGTGCAGAAAAAAATCAGCGATAAAACAACATTACGCGCCGGCTTTAACTATGGTGCGTCACCTATCGGGGAAGAAGATGTTGATAACAATATAGGTTCACTGGCAATTACCGAAACGCATTTGTCAGTTGGTGCGACCCGCAAGCTGGGTAAACGTGTGGAAGGCTCGGTTTCATATCTGCATGCGTTTAGCAACGAGCTTACTTCAAACTCCGGCTCAGGAAACACTATAGAACTTGAGCAGAATGTTGTTAATTTTCAAGTATCTTACAAAATGTAACCCGGGAGAAAGTCATGACAGTTGATAGAATCGTTCACCTTATGGCAGGCCTTATGGTATTGCTTGGTATAGCTCTTGCGCACTTCGTGCATCCATACTGGATTGGTCTGACAGCTTTTGTCGGCTTTAATCTGGCGCAAAGTGGTATAACAAATTTATGCCCTCTGGCCAGTATATTAAGGAAGTTTGGTGTGAAAGACGGGAGTTGTTGCTAGGAAAATTCTAGTCAATTTATGAAACTGTATTTTGCAGGCTGGGCCGGAATGGTTCAGCTTGCAATTTGTTTTAATCAGAGTTGTTTTAAGGAATAGAAATTGATATGTGTAAATTATGTTGGGTGTTATTGTTGGGTGCATTGCTTGTTATCGGTGCAATGGCTTATAGATTCATCGTTGCCGGTGAAATAACTGTTGCAGAAGACGGCAGGCAGTCGCTGCTGCTGGAAGTTGATGAAAGAAACCTGGTGTTGGCTGAAATGCGAATGTTCTTAAGCGCAGCGCAGCAGATTATTCAGGCAGCCAGTGAAGGTGATGCAGAAACAGTCGCCAGGGCGGCAAGAGAAGTTGGTGGTGCGGCTCAGCAGGCTGTTCCCGGATCACTGATGAAGAAGCTGCCGCTGGAGTTTAAAAAGCTGGGCTTTGATACGCACAGAAAGTTTGATCAGCTGGCGATGGATGCGGAAGCCTTTGGTGATACATCTGTAAGCCTGAAGCAGTTAAGTGAGTTGATGCAAAACTGTGTTGCCTGTCATGAGGTTTACCGGGTGGATGCAATACCGGCCAGGTGATCTTGTTGCAGAAATAAAAACACCGCAGTCACTCACGGGTGGTTGCGGTGTTTTTTTTTGCCGTGGTTGTTACAGCGGAAAATTACGCCTTCGGAAAATAGGCTTTTGTGTTTTGATGCACGTCAGGCGCATCAAGTAAATCTTTTATGTGCCACCATTTTTTTTCAGAGTGCTGGTCGTCGGCCATGATTTTAAAATCATCTTTCATGCGAACCTTGTAAGCCTGCACTACATAATGCGTGTTTATGCCGTTGCTGCCTGAAAAGTTATCATCATAAATATGATCGAAAGCACCGAGTAGCTGGCTGTTGTTCAATGTGATTTCAGTGCCTAGTTCAGTGGATGAAATTCTTTTTATCGCATCTGCCAGCTTTTCGTTTTTACGTATTCTGCCACCGGGGACAAACCAGTAATTTTGAGCAGGGCGGTTGTTGCGCTTGCCGAGCAGTATTTTTCCCTGCGGGTTTTCAAGAATTAGATCAATGGAGACCAGAGGCGTGGCATCGATTACTTTCAGAAACTGTTGGTCAGAAATCATATGTTATCTGGCAATGCTCGCTCGACTGTTTGAGCGCGATTTTTTCTGATCGCTTATTTTCTCAGGTAATTGCTCGCGCCAACCTTTTCCTGAATGATTTTCATCATCTCAGGATAAACCTTGGGAGCCGCAGCAATGATGTCGCCACTTTTCAGATAACCGTCCCTGTTTTCAAAATCGCTGACGATGCCACCGGCTTCACGCACGATGAGTGCGCCGGCGGCGATATCCCAGGCTTTCAGGTTGAATTCCCAGAAGCCGTCGATGCGGCCGGCGGCCAGCCAGGCCAGGTCGAGGGCAGCGGAACCGGGGCGGCGCAGGCCGGCGGTTTTTTGCATCAGGGCTTTCATGGTTTCCAGATAGGTGTCGAGATAGCTCTGGTCGTGATAAGGAAAACCGGTGCCGAGCAGGGCGTTTTTCAGACCCTTGTGGCTGGTGACGCGGATTTTTTTGTCGTTAAGCTGTGCGCCGTTGCCGCGTGAAGCGGTAAATAATTCCTGCGCCATTGGGTCATAAATAACGCCGACTTCGAGGCGACCTTTGACCTGCAGGGCAATGGAAACTGCGAATTGCGGGAAGCCATGCAGGTAGTTGGTGGTGCCGTCCAGCGGGTCGATGATCCACTGGTATTCTGAGCTTTCTGCCTGTGTGCCGCTTTCTTCGGCGAGAATGCCGTGATCAGGAAAGGCTTCCTTGATGGTGGCGATAATGGCCTCTTCGGCCATGTGGTCGACGTTACTGACGAAATCATTGTTCTGTTTGGTGACGACTTTGAGGCGATCAAGTCTATCCATGTTACGAATTATAATGTCGCCGGCAGCACGCGCAGCGCGCACCGCTATATTTACCATTGCTTGCATATGATACCTTCCACGTTCAAAAAATACTCAATCTATAGCGCGCCTCTCATGGCGAATGGCGTCGTTGCAAAATTTTGCCAGAGATTACTCTAGCGGTATTTTTGCGTCTAGCCCTTCACCATGAGATATACACTCTGGATTGAGTATTCCCAAACGTGAAAGGTATAAGTTTTTAAAGAGCTGGAGTTAAAGAGTTTGAATAAAGTGCTTTTAATTTGGTGCGTAGCATAGCAGAATTGCCGCCATGACACAGCAAGCAAATCTCGCTCTATTAAAAAATATCCGCATCGTCCTGGTAAATACCTCGCATCCCGGCAATATCGGCGCGGCCGCGAGGGCGATGAAAAATATGGGGCTGTCACGGCTGTACCTGGTGCAGCCTAAAGATTTTCCTTCTCTGGAAGCGATCAGTCGCTCCGCCGGTGCGCTTGATGTGCTGGATGATGCGGTGGTGGTGGATGACTTAAGCCTGGCGATTTCAGATTGTGTCTGGGTGGCTGGCACCAGCGCGCGGTTACGCACCATTGAGTGGCCGATTCTGGAGCCCAGAGAATGTGTGCAGACCTCGCTTGAGTTCATCGAGCAGGGTGATATTGCTATCGTTTTTGGCCGTGAGAACAGCGGTCTGACCAATGACGAGCTGGCGAAGTGCAACGTGCTTTTGCATATTCCGACCAACCCGGATTACAGCTCGTTAAATCTGGCGGCAGCGGTGCAGGTGGTCAGCTATGAATTGCGGCTGGCTTTAAGTGATGAAAAAATCATCAAAAAGAAAGGGAAGAAGCATTATCAAGATGTGCTGGCTGACACCGAGCAGCTGGAGGGCATGTATCAGCATTTGCAGGAGGCGCTGGACAGCATTGATTTTTTTGGCAGCAACAACCCGGATGTCATTATGCGGCGATTAAAAGGTTTTTTTAAACGGGCGAATACAACGCAGCGGGAAGTTGGTATTTTTCGTGGCATCTGCGCGGCCATACAGGGAAAAAAATTTAAACGCTAGGAAAGTTTTTTTAGATGAGCGGTGCGGCCGGAAGCTGTTTTTATTTTTCGTTGAAAAATTCCTTGACCAGCTGTTCATAAACAAAACAGTTTAATAACAGGCGGCGGTCATCATCCAGTTCGTTGAATTTCATGCCATACAGCTGCCAGTTTTTGCCGTCTATTTCAGCTTTACGGTGTGAGCAGATTTCCGCTTCCATGGTCAAAATCCTTTCCTGCTCGGCGACAGTGATTTTTGCGCTGATCATCAACTCTTTAAAATTTTCGGGCAATGTTTCCAGCAGCTGTATCTGGCAACCAGTGATGCTCATGTTGTTGACGATGGCGGAGGATGATTTGCTGTCCGCAGGTTTTATAATGCCGTTGCTTTCTTCATCGCGCTCGATGTTCTGTATGCTGGCGATGACTTTTAGCTCTACCCGGTGTGCATTTCTGACGTTTAACTGTGAAATTTCAAGCGGTGGTTTGAGATGGACGTAGGAGAACGGGTTGTTGTAAACCTTCAGAACTTCAGAATTGAAACCGATGATCTGGGTGCCGGATAACAGCCTGACTACAAATTGCTGGCCTTCGCGTAACAGCACGAAGTTTCCGTTTTTCTGCGGAGCGGTGATCATTAAACTATGGCCTTCGACATAACCGATGACGTTAACCTGATAGCGGTCACGCCGTGTTTCGTCAAGAAACTGCAGCTGTAGCGTTGCTCCTGACTGTAGCGATAGTTTTTTCATGCCCGACATTTATGATAAGAATTTTTTATAGCTGTTTTTATGCAAGCATAGTAGAGAAACCGCCTATTGCAAAACAGTTTTATCGTAGGCAGGGCTGGTAAGAAAGTTAAATGACGGGCAGGCGGTGGCTTTTATTTGTTGCAGACAACCGTATTGCGACCGGAATCTTTTGACTGGTACATGGCCAGGTCAGCCTGGCGTACGAGGGCATCAATATTACAGGTATCGCTGGTCACGCCAAAGCTGGCGGTGATGGTGAAGCTGTCGTTTTCATAGCTGACAGGTGTGCTGGCAATAACCTGACGTAGTTCTTCTGCAAGTTGTGCGGCTTTTTCCAGTGAGGTGAGGGGCAGCAGCATGCCGAATTCTTCGCCGCCAATACGTGCGTAGATATCGGATTTTCTTAACCGTTTCAGCAGTATCTGACCGATTTGTTTTAATGCCGCATCGCCTGCTGCATGGCCGTAGCGGTCGTTAATGGCTTTAAAGTTGTCGATGTCCATCAGAATCATCGCCAGTTCATTTTTACTGCGCTGGCTGCTGTTCGCCAGTATTTCGCCGTATTCATAGAATGCGCGTCGATTGAACAGGCCGGTCAGATCGTCAATGCGTGCGAGTCGCTCAGCTTTTTCCTTGGAAAGTTTCAGCTGGTGCGTCATCAGAAAGTTCTGGTGCATGGCAAGACCGAGGAGCTTTGTGGCATGTATCGCAGAAAGAAAGAAGACGATGGCTCCAATGGCCGTGAGCACAAAAATGAATTCACCCTGAATGAGGGAATACCCCGTGATCGGCAGCAATACAGCAGCGATTGTTGCCAGTGTCATCGTACGGTGTGCGGAATAAACCGAGATGGCACCGCCTGACATGCCGATTAAAAAGTAAAAGATAACGGCCTGATGCACCAGCGAATCAGGCGGCATAATCAGCACACAGCCAACGCCCCAGACCAGCGATGACAGGATAAGCGTTATGAAAAAAGGTTTTTCCCAGCGCAGAACGTCCGAGGCCTCTGGTGCGGCTTTTTTATACCGGATGAACAGAATCATGCGCGCAGTAGAGGTGACAGCCAGAATGCCAAACCAGGTGAGCAGTATGCGGTGGTCCTGGGCGGGCCAGAGCAGGATGGTTAGCAGCGAGGCATTAAACAGGCTGATAAAAATGGCCGGGAAGGACTGGCGATAGAGTAGCTGTAATTTATCCGATTGCGCCAGTGCCGTTAGATCGGGATTTGCGTTATATTTTTTTGTGAGATCCATGAGTCTTGAGAGTCTAGCAACAAATTAGAATCATTACAGGAATATGCGTATATCCTTTGTGAACCCGGTTGCTTTTTTGTCTTATTTGATCTCGTTAGTTTGTTTAAAGGGTGGGTAAGTAATCGTGGGGAACGGTTTGATTCTTTAATAAAAACGGGTTTTTAATTTTTATTTAATAAATAATTAAATCCGAGTGTTAGCCAAGCGATTAAAAAGCACAGGCCGCCAAACGGGGTGATGATTCCCAGCCATCGAGTGCCGGTCAGGGTGAGCGTGTATAGACTGCCGCTGAATAAAATAATGCCGATGAACATGAAGATGGCGGCGGTGGTGTTGTAACGACCGGGATTTTGTTTGCTCAAAATGCCGATGAGGATTAAACCGATGCCATGTATCATCTGATAATCGGCGGCTGTTTTGAAGGTGTTGATGTATTCGGGGCTTAATATGTTTTTTAATCCATGAGCAGCAAATGCGCCGGCGGCGACAGCGATGAATGCATTGAATGCACCAAGTGCGATGATCAGGTTGATTATGTTTGTCTTGGCCATATTTGAAACTCTTGAATAGTAATCTCGTATAGTAATATACTTCTGACGAAGTTTTTTATTTTAATCTATCGCCTTGAATCTGGGTTAGCGGAGAATTTACATGCCATCTTTTGATATTGTTGCTGAAGTCGACAGCCATGAATTAACTAATGCGGTCGATCAGATGAACCGTGAGATTTCGAACCGGTTTGATTTTAAAGGCAGTGATGCGAAGGTCATACTAAAAGACTATGAAATGAATTTTGAAGCGGGCAGCGACTTTCAGCTGAAACAGATGCGCGACATTATGGTGAATAAATTATCCAAACGCGGTATTGATAATCGCTGCCTTGATCGTGGCAAGGTTGAAGAACGCGGCTTGCGTGCTTATCAAACGATCACGGTAAAACATGGTATCGACAAAGAAGATGCAAAGAAAATCACCAAGATGATCAAGGAGCAGAAGTTTAAAGTACAGGCCGCGATTCAGGGTGAGCAGGTGCGTGTTACGGGTAAAAAACGTGATGAGTTACAGGCGGTGATGGCTTACCTGAAAGGTGCTGATATTGACCTGCCGCTGCAGTTTAATAATTTCAGGGATTAAACAATATTTTTATTGTTGACGTGAGCTGGCGCTTCCCTGAAAGGCGCTACATTTTGGCAATGGTATAAATGTCATACCGTGTTTTTTTGCTTTTGATGCAGGTGTTCGGTTTTTTATCGTCAAGCGTTTCTGCCTGAATCGGGCGTTTTACAACCACGCGTTTTTTTGCGAAGCGCAGGGCGTTTTTCAGTAACGCGGCGGGGTCGTCATCGATGCCGTGCAAGCGCTGCAGCACCTGCATATCTTTTTTTACCAGCGCCGATTTTTTTCTGTGAGGATACATGGGGTCGATGTAGATTACATCGGGCGCGGCTGCTTCAGCGTTTAGCTGCTCCTCGATATAATCGTTGGCATCACAGTTGATAACATGAAACCCCTGTTCTGATATTGGCGTAAATTTTTCGTTGAGCGTGGCGCGTTCGATGGCGTTTTCGATCAAAGTGAAGACAATGGCGGAGCGTTCGAGCATGGTGACCGGGCAGCCCAGTGTGGCGAGCACGAAGGCATCACCTGCCAGGCCGGCGGTTGTGTCGAGGATGTCGGGTACTGTGCCTGATTTCAGGCCAACGGCTTTGGCAATGGCCTGGCCCCGACCGCCGCCGAACTGCTGGCGGTGTGCCAGTGTGCCGGCAAGAAAATCGATGGAAATCGTGGTGTTCAGCTGGCGATCATATAATTCAACCAGGTCGTCATGAAAGACAAGTTGCAGGTCATGGTGCTTATCTTTGTTTTTCAGTAGCGCTAATCCGTTCTGCTGGCAAAATTCCTTTGCTTGCGGCAGGCGTATCTTCGAAAAGCATACAACAGCAATTGAGGCCTGATTTAAAATGGTGAAATACCTTTTTGTTTTTATTGTTAGCGGTCGGAACTGATATGATAACTGATATGAAAAAATATGTTGATATCGGTGTTAACTTAACCGGCAGTTCGTTTAAAAAAGATATTGAGCAGGTGATTGAGCGTGCACTGGAAGCGGGTGTTAAGCAGTTAATCGTGACCGGCACGGATAGCTTGCACAGTGAACAGGCGCTGTTGTTAACAGAGCAATACGAATCTGTTTGTTATGCCACTGTCGGTTTGCATCCTCATCACGCTGGTGATTATTCCAGTGCTCTGGACAGTGAATTGCGAGACATGCTGAAACACAAAAATGCAGTGGCTGTCGGTGAATGCGGGCTGGATTTCAATCGCAACTTTGCTACGCGAAAAGAACAGATTCGCACTTTTGAAGCACAGCTGGAAATCGCGATTGATCTGCAAAAACCGTTATTTTTACACCAGCGTGATGCGCATGAAGATTTTGTTTCGATGATAAAAAGCTGTCGCAGTAATCTGGATAAGATCGTTGCGCACTGTTTTACCGGTACTATCGAAGAGGTGAATGACTATGTTCTGCTCGATATGTATGTCGGTGTCACCGGCTGGATCTGTGATGAGCGACGCGGCGCATCCCTGCAGCAGGCGGTAGGGCATATTCCTCTGGACAGAATCATGCTGGAAACAGACGCGCCTTATTTATTGCCACGCGACCTGAAAGAAAAACCTGTGCAGAAAGGCCGCAACGAACCGTATTTTCTTCCGCATATTGCACGGGCGGTGGCAAAACATATGCTTCTGGAAGAAGATCAGTTGATCACAGCGGCTTATGAAAACAGTCGCAGATTTTTTACTGAACTGAATACAGGAACCGTCTAGCTTGAAAGGTCCGGCCCGTCTTTTTACGAAGTCTTTTCTCGGCAGCATGCGTGACCTGCTGCCGATTATTCTGGTTATCGCTTTTTTTCAGATAGTGGTTTTGCAGCAGGCACCAGAAAACCTGCTGCAGACATTTGTCGGCCTGTTTTTTGTAGTGCTGGGTTTGACGTTTTTTATCTTTGGTCTGGAGCAGGGACTGTTTCCCGTTGGTGAATCAATGGCGTACGATTTTGCCAGCAAAGGCAGTGTGTTCTGGTTACTGACTTTTGCTTTTGCCCTGGGCTTTGGCACCACCATCGCTGAACCGGCATTGATTGCGGTCGCTGAAGAAGCTTCGAAAGTAGCCGCCGAGGCGGGGATGATCGGAATGAATACAACGGCGATGGAAGCTTATGCGGATGGTCTGCGCCTTACCGTGGCACTGTCGGTGGGGTTTGCTATTGCGCTTGGTGTGCTGCGGATTTTATTAAACTGGTCGCTGCAGTATCTTATTATGGGTGGCTACATGATGGTGATTGTGCTTACCGGTTTTGCACCGGATGAAATCATCGGTATTGCCTATGACTCCGGCGGCGTTACCACTTCGACCATTACCGTGCCGCTGGTTACTGCACTGGGCATCGGTCTGGCATCATCGATTAGCGGTCGCAGCCCGATGCTGGATGGCTTTGGTCTGATCGCTTTTGCTTCCCTGTTTCCCATTATTTTTGTACTCGCTTACGGGATGATTTTCTGATGCAGTTTTTTCAGGATTTCCCAGGCTTGCTGCTGGATACGTTTTTTGATGTGTTGCCGATTGCTGTGATTATTTTTGGCTTTCAGTTTCTGGTGATTCGAAAGCGGGTGAGAAATCTGAAAAAAGTGCTGGCCGGTATGCTGTATGTGCTGATCGGCATTACCTTCTTTCTGCTCGGGCTGGAGCAGGCACTGTTTCCCATTGGCCGTAGCATGGCCGAGCAGTTGACCAATCCGGAATTTTTGCAGAGCGTGCGTATAACCACTGGTGCGTTGCACTGGCAGGATTATTACTGGGTGTATATTTTTGCCTTTGCCATCGGTGCCGGCACCACCATTGCTGAGCCGGCATTGATCGCGGTGGCGATGAAAGCCAATGAAGTTTCCGGTGGTGCGATTGGTGTCTGGGGTTTGCGGGTGGCGGTGGCGATTGGTGTTGCTATCGGCCTGGCGCTGGGCAGTTATCGCATCGTCATCGGCGCACCGATGCATTATTTTATTATCAGCGGTTACGTTATCGTCGTCATCCAGACATTTTTCTCACCAAAATTAATCGTGCCGCTGGCTTATGATTCCGGTGGTGTTACCACCTCGACGGTGACCGTGCCACTGGTTGCTGCACTGGGTCTGGGGCTGGCAGAAACCGTGCCGGGGCGAAGTCCGTTGATCGATGGTTTTGGTCTGATTGCGTTTGCCAGCCTGTGTCCGATTATTTCTGTGATGGCTTACGCGCAGTTGTCAGAATTTAAAGATGCGCATGCTTTAAAGAAAAGATCGAAAGACGAGTATTATCAAAAGAAGCAAAGCGGCAGCGGGCAAAATACTAAACCAGATGAGCGGAGTTAACTCTAATGAGTAAACAGATTTTAAATAATGGGGAGGCATATCATGCACTTTAAATTAATCCTTACCTTCGTTGAAGATTCAAAAACGTCGGCAGTGATGGATGCCGCCAGAAAAGAAGGTGCTACAGGAGCAACGGTGATCAATAATGCGCGAGGTCAGGGACTGGCGGAGAAAAAAACCTTTTTTGGTCTGTCATTAGAGGCGCAGCGTGATGTTGTTCTGTTTCTGGTCGAAGAACATCTGAGTCGGCATATCATTGAAAAAATTGCCGAAGTCGGGGAGTTTGAAGAACGACCGGGTACCGGCATTGCGATTCAGATTGATGTTGAAGATGCCGTAGGTGTGGCGCATCAGATAGAAAAATTAGTGGATGTGGTGGAGGCAGAATTATGATGAGTTCGGACAGAAAAATCATTCGCGTGCGCGATGTGATGAAGCAGGAATTTGATATGATCGATGGTCGGGTCACAGTGATGGATGCGCTGCGTACCATGAAGCATGTCGAGACAAAATCGTTGATCGTGAACAAGCGGCATGATGACGATGAGTACGGCATGGTATTGATTTCTGACATCGCCAGAGAAGTGCTGGCAAAAGACCGTTCGCCGGACCGGGTGAATGTTTATGAGATTATGGCAAAGCCGTTGTTGCCGGTTGATCCTGCCATGGATATTCGTTACTGCGCGCGCTATTTTGAAAAGTTTGGCCTGTCACGTGCGCCGGTGGTGGAGAACCGAAAAGTGATTGGCATTATCAGCTACACCGATATGGTGCTGAAAGGTCTGGTGCATTTTTGAGCAGAGAGACTTTATGTTTTTGTTTGTATTTGCGGTTTGAAAATGACGTAAAAGAGAAGTTGGCAGTTTGCAGTAGGCAGTTAAAAACAAAAAAACTTTAAAAATGATTTCACCACAGAGGCACAGAGGGTACAGAGGGCACAGAGTTTTTTTGTTTAATGCGCCTGCGGCGCAGTAAACAATAAAGAAAGGCTTTTCTCTGTGTTCTCTGTGCCTCTGTGGTGAATAAGCTTTTTCTTTTACTATTGACTGCAAACTGATGACTGCCAACTTTTCTTTATGGCAGGTTTTTTATTACCTTGAATCATTGTTGCGCCGGAAATCTATGCCGTATTCAGGTCATGTTTCTCGGCGGCCTGCAAGGTATTGCGGATCAGCATGGCGACGGTCATCGGGCCAACGCCTCCGGGCACGGGGGTGATCCAGGCAGCGCGTTCTGCGGCGGCCTCAAAATCGACATCACCGGTCAGCTTGCCGTTGGGCAGGCGGTTGATGCCAACATCGATAACAGTTGCACCGGGTTTTACCCATTCACCTTTGACAATGCCGGGTTTGCCAACAGCGACGACCAGAATGTCAGCATCTGCCACGTAAGAAGCCAGATCATTGGTGAAGCGGTGGGTGACGGTGACGGTGGCACCGGCCAGTAATAATTCCAGATTCATGGGGCGGCCGACGATATTGGACGCGCCAACGACCACCGCGTGACGACCTTTAAATTTTTCGCCAATACTTTCCAGCATGTGAATAACACCGTGTGGAGTGCATGGGCGCAGTGTGGGCATGCGCTGTACCAGGCGGCCGATATTGTAGGGATGAAAGCCGTCGACATCTTTATCGGGGTGGATGGCTTCCAGTATCAGGGTGTCATCGATGTGCTCAGGTAGCGGCAGCTGTACCAGGATGCCGTCGATGCTGGTATCGTTATTTAATTCCTCGATCAGCTTTAACAAAGTTTGCTGGTCGGTATTTTCATCGAGATCATACGATTTTGAAACCAGGCCGGCTTCATCACAGGCCTCACGTTTTTTTCTGACATAAACCTGCGAAGCCGGATCGAGCCCCACCAGGATGACGGCCAGCCCGGGCGCACGCCTGTTATTTTTGATGCGTTGTTCGATATCGAGGCGTACCTGATTTCTGACATCGGCTGCGATAGCTTTACCGTCTATGATCTGTGCTGACATATTAATTATTTTGTTACGCTGAAAGAATGTAATTTTCGCACGTGAGCCATGCTTTCTACAAGCAACAGTTATCACGAACTATAAATGAGAAAGTGTCTTGACCCGCGCTTTAGCAAAGCGTAATATTCCCCGCCTCTTGATTCGTGTGGAAACAGCCCAATTAAGTTTTCACGGTTCGTTCAGGAGATGTCGGGGTATAGCGCAGTCTGGTAGCGCGCCTGCTTTGGGAGCAGGATGTCGGGAGTTCGAATCTCTCTACCCCGACCATATTTAAAGCTGGTTGCGATGGATTGTGACTGGTGTAAGTTTGTTTATGTAAAACAGGTTTAAAATTCTGCGCCTGTAGCTCACTCGGATAGAGCATCGGCCTTCTAAGCCGAGGGTAGCAGGTTCGAATCCTGCCAGGCGTGCCAGACATACGCCAGCATATAAAAATTATGGTGGACGTAGCTCAGTTGGTAGAGTCCCGGATTGTGATTCCGGTCGTCGTGGGTTCGAGCCCCATCGTCCACCCCATATTTAAGAGAGCTTAAGGTTCTCGACAGAGTGCGCCGCTACAGGTGGTTAGCTCAACTGGTAGCGCGGGGCGTTAAATCCCTGATTACTAACCATAATATTTGATGCCAAAAGGCTGATAACGATAAAATAGGGCAGGAAAAACCTGCCTTTTTTTGTTAATATCAACATCTTATTGCGAGAGTGGCGGAATTGGTAGACGCGCTGGTTTTAGGTACCAGTGTCTTTGACGTGAGAGTTCGAGTCTCTCCTTTCGCACCATTTTTCTATAGAGCTGTTTTTTATAAATTTATTTATAGCAGCTCACATAAGTTTTATTTACCGAGGTAATTATGCAAGTTTCAGTTGAAGCAGGTGAAGGTCTAGAGCGTAAGTTAACTGTTCAGGTGCCTGCAGAAACCGTCGAGATGGAAGTGAACAACCGACTGAATTCTATAAAAAATACAGTGCGGATTGATGGCTTTCGCCCGGGTAAGGTTCCTTTCAAGGTTGTTAAGCAAAAATATTCCGGAACCATCTTGCAGGAAGTTGCCGGTGAATTAATGCAGCGCACCTTCCAGGAAGCGGTGACACAGGAAAAACTGCAGCCAGCGGGCGAGCCTGTCATTCAAACGCAGGAGCTGGCGTTAGGCCAGGCGATGGAATATACCGCGACTTTTGAAATTTATCCTGAAGTAACACTTGCTCCGGTTGCAGATCTTGCTGTCGAAAAAGTAGAAGCCAGTGTTGACGACAGCGATGTCGAGAAAATGATCGACGTACTGCGTAAGCAGAAGATGGACTGGTCAGAAGTGGACCGTGCTTCTGCTAACGATGACCGCATCAGCATCGACTTTGTCGGCAGCGTTGATGGCGAAAAATTTGATGGCGGCAGCGCTAACGATATGCCTGTCGTGCTGGGTGCTGGCCAGATGATCCCCGGTTTTGAAGAACATTTGAAGGGTCTGAAAGCCGGCGATGAAACCACCTTCAAAGTTTCCTTCCCTGAAGATTATGCTTCTAGCGAACTTGCTGGAAAAGAAGCTGAATTTGCAGTTACTGTGAAAAAAGTTGAAGAGCCAAAAATGCCTGAGCTTGATGAGGCTTTTGCCAAAGCGTTTGGTGTTGAAAGTGGTGATGTCGAGCAATTGAAAACAGATATACGCGCCAACATGGAACGTGAACTGGGCAGAAAATTACGCAGCATATTAAAGGCAAACGTGATGGAAGCACTGGTTACTGCCAATGCCATCGACGTGCCAACAGCTATAGTGCAGCAGGAAGCTGAAACGCTGAAGAAACAGACCGAAGTGCAAACACCGGGCAGCAACGTAACAGCTGAAGCCTTCATGGATGATGCCAAACGTCGCGTTCAGCTGGGTATGATTCTGGCTGAAGTAGCTAAAATATCCGAGCTTCAGATTGATGCGGACATGATCAAGGAGCGGGTTGAAGATATGGCGAAGGATTATGATGATCCGAGCGAATTTGTGAATTATTACATGGGTAATCAGGAACTGTTAAGCGGCATTCAGACGCTGGTAATGGAAGACAAAGTAGTTGACTGGGTTGCTGAACAGGCATCTATCAGCACTAAAAACAGTACTTTTGATGAAGTAATGAATCCGGAAACGGGTAAAACTGCGTAAAGCGACTATTATTCAGACTTCTGAAATAAATAAAAGACGACGGCGTAAATAATGATCAACAATAATTCTAATAGTGCTTTAGAGGCACAATCATTAAATCTTGTTCCAATGGTTATCGAACAGACACCACGCGGTGAACGTTCGTATGACATCTATTCCCGCCTGCTGAAAGAGCGTGTAATTTTTATTGTTGGTCAGATTGAAGACCATATGGCAAATCTGGTGGTGGCGCAGCTATTGTTCCTGGAGTCGGAAAATCCGGATAAAGATATTTCGGTTTACATTAATTCTCCCGGCGGTTCGGTGACAGCCGGTCTGGCGATATATGACACCATGCAGTTCATCAAGCCGGATATCAGCACATTATGTATTGGCCAGGCGGCCAGCATGGGTGCGGTATTACTGGCGGCGGGTGCCAAGGGCAAACGTTTTTCACTGCCGCATTCCCGCGTCATGATCCACCAGCCATTGGGTGGTTATCAGGGGCAGGCGAGTGATATCGAAATTCACGCCAAGGAAATTCTGAAAATTCGTGAGCAGTTAAACCAGCTGCTGGCAGATCATACCGGTCAAAGCATTGAAGTAATCGATAATGATACCGAGCGTGATAACTTTATGGGGGCTGAGCAGGCTGTCGAATACGGCCTTATCGACGAAGTGCTAAACACACGTAAATAGTCCGGAAATTGCGTATTCAGGAGAAAATCGGTCATTTATTTACTTAAGTGGCCGGTTTATCCTTGAAAAATGTAAGCTCAGCCTTATATTTCTACAAAATATCATCAAAAACCACCCTTAAAACCCTGCATGAATTTTATCTATACGCTATTGTCTAGTGTAGAGATTGATTTTAATAATTACCTGCAAGAAAAACTTGAAAGATGGCGCGTGAATTGGCAAGGTAACAGCAACCACGTGTTGAGAGAGATTTATGAGCGACGATAGAAACACCACCGGAAATGATTCAGAAAAACTGCTTTATTGCTCCTTCTGTGGCAAGAGCCAGCACGAAGTCAAAAAGCTGATCGCGGGGCCGTCCGTTTACGTTTGTGACGAATGTGTCGAGTTATGTAATGACATTATCCTTGAAGAGCTGGAAGACGAAACCAGTACAGCGATCAAGAAATTACCAACCCCCCGTGAAATTAACGCCATTCTTGACGATTATGTTATCGGTCAGGCGCGTGCCAAGAAAATACTCTCTGTCGCGGTTTATAACCACTACAAACGTCTTGAAGTAAAACATAAAAAAGACGATATCGAATTATCAAAAAGCAATATCCTGATGATCGGGCCAACCGGCTCCGGTAAAACGCTGCTGGCTGAAACCCTGGCCAGGCTGCTGGATGTGCCTTTTACCATCGCTGATGCTACCACGCTGACTGAAGCCGGTTATGTTGGTGAAGATGTTGAAAACATCATTCAGAAACTTTTACAGAAATGTGATTATGACGTTGATAAAGCGCAGACCGGCATTGTTTACATCGATGAGATCGACAAGATTTCGCGCAAGTCAGATAACCCGTCGATTACCCGTGACGTATCCGGTGAAGGTGTACAGCAGGCATTGCTTAAACTGATTGAAGGTACGGTTGCATCGGTGCCACCGCAGGGTGGTCGCAAGCATCCACAGCAGGAATTTTTACAGGTCGATACATCAAATATTCTGTTTATCTGCGGCGGTGCATTTGCCGGCCTGGATAAAGTGATTCGTAACCGTTCTGAAAAGGGCGGTATTGGCTTTGGTGCGGAAGTACGCACCAAAGATGAGGAGCGCAAAGCACATGAAGTGATTGATGAGCTGGAAGCGGATGACCTTATTTCCTACGGTTTGATTCCGGAATTCGTTGGACGTCTGCCTGTTGTCGCCACGCTCGAAGAGCTGGATGAGGATGCCCTGGTGACTATTCTGACCGAACCCAGAAATGCACTGAGCAAACAGTATGGCAAGATGATCGAGATGGAAGGCAGCGAGCTGGAGCTGCGAGAAGAAGCGCTGCATGCCATCGCCAAAAAAGCCATGGAGCGCAAGACCGGTGCCCGTGGTCTGCGAACCATTCTGGAAACCATTCTGCTCGATACCATGTACGAACTGCCGTCACTGGAGGGTGTTTCCAAAGTGGTTGTTGATGAAGCTGTGGTTGAAGGCAGTAATCAACCGTATCTGGTTTATGAAGGCGGTGAGCCACAGAAAATCAGTCAGGAAAGCTGAGACCCCTGAGCAGAAAAACCGTCACTGCCCGTCATAAAACAGCAGCTTACAATCTATAACTTTTGTTTTCAGACTATTTTGCTGGTAAGGCACTTGAAAAGCTTTGCACTTGTCTACACTTACTAGTAACGACTAATCATTAGAGGTAGCCATGGCTAGCACACAAGACCAGGAAGCGGGCATATTACCGTCTTCAGAAGTACCCGTTTTACCCTTACGTGATGTAGTGGTTTATCCACACATGGTCATCCCTCTTTTTGTTGGCCGTGAAAAATCCATACAGGCGCTTGATGCCGCCATGCAGGACAACAAGCAGATTTTGCTGGTTGCCCAGAAAAGTGCGGATATTGATGACCCTGCAATCGACGATGTTCACGAGATCGGCACACTTGCCACTATTCTGCAATTATTGAAACTGCCCGATGGCACCATCAAGGTGCTGGTCGAAGGTTCGCAGCGTGCGCGCATTGAAGGCATGAAAGAGAGCGGCGCTTTTTTTGTCGCTGGCTATCAATTGCTGTCAGATGATGTTTCCAAAGATGATCAGGAGCTCGAAGTGCTTTCGCGTTCGACTCTTGGTGTCTTCGATCAATATGTAAAACTCAACAAAAAAGTCCCGGCCGAAGTTCTGACTTCGCTTGCCGGCATTGATGAGCCATCACGCCTTTCCGACACCATTGCTGCGCATATGTCATTGAAGCTGGATGAGAAACAGAAAATTCTGGAAATCTCCAACGTCCAGCAAAGACTCGAATACATCATGAAGCTGATTGATGGCGAGATCGACATGTTGCAAATCGAGAAACGCATTCGTGGCCGTGTCAAACAGCAGATGGAAAAAAGCCAGCGTGAGTATTATCTGAATGAGCAGATGAAAGCTATTCAGAAAGAACTCGGCGATATGGAAGATACGCCGAACGAAGTCGAAGAGCTGGAACAGAAAATTGAAAAATCTGGCATGAGCAAAGAGGCCAGAAAAAAAGCGGACAGCGAATTAAACAAGCTGAAGATGATGTCACCGATGTCAGCAGAAGCCACCGTGGTGCGCAACTACATTGACTGGCTGGTCGATTGCCCGTGGAAGAAAAAATCAAAAATCCGTCATGATCTTGCGGCAGCAGAAGAAGTGCTGAACGATGATCATTACGGCCTGGATAAAGTAAAAGAGCGCATCCTGGAATATCTTGCTGTACAGCAGCGTGTGAAAAAATTAAAAGGCCCGATCCTGTGTCTGGTTGGTCCGCCGGGTGTTGGTAAAACATCCCTGGGTCGTTCCATCGCCAGAGCAACCAATCGTAAATACACTCGCATGGCGCTGGGTGGCGTGCGTGATGAATCAGAAATTCGTGGTCACCGTCGTACTTATATCGGCTCCTTGCCAGGAAAAATTATTCAGAACTTAAGCAAGGTTGGCACCCGTAATCCATTGTTCCTGCTTGATGAAATTGACAAGATGGCGGCTGACTTTCGTGGTGATCCGGCATCGGCCTTGCTGGAAGTATTGGACCCTGAGCAAAACCATACTTTTGCTGACCATTATCTGGAAGTCGATTTTGACCTGTCAGATGTTATGTTCGTCGCTACTGCAAACAGCATGAACATTCCCGGCCCATTGTTAGACCGCATGGAAGTAATTCGTCTGCCGGGTTACACCGAAGATGAAAAAGTTGAAATTGCAAAAAATTATCTAATGCCGAAACAGCTGGAAAATAACGGCCTGAAAGAAGATGAGCTCCAGATCACTGATGCCGCACTGCGGGATATAGTGCGCTATTACACACGTGAAGCCGGTGTGCGTAGCATCGAACGTGAGATCGCAAAGATCTGCCGCAAGGTGGTAAAAGAAGTTGTGCTCAATAAAAAGAAAGCAAAGGCGATGACAAAGGTTACGCCAAAAACGCTGGAAAAATATCTTGGTGTTAAGCGTTTCCGTTATGGTGTTGCTGAAGACAATGATCAAATCGGGCAGGTTAACGGTCTGGCCTGGACAGAAGTTGGTGGTGAGTTACTGACGATTGAATCTGCTGTGATGCCGGGTAAAGGCAAACTTTCTTATACAGGTCAACTCGGTGATGTGATGCAGGAATCAATTCAGGCAGCGATGACCGTTATTCGTAGCCGTGCTGCAACCTTAGGTTTACAGCCGGATTTTCAGGAAAGTATTGATATTCATGTACACGTGCCAGAAGGTGCAACACCAAAAGATGGTCCCAGTGCCGGCGTTGGTATGTGTACTGCACTGGCTTCATCAATCACCAAAAAACCGGTGAATGCGAATGTTGCCATGACCGGCGAAATTACTTTGCGTGGTGAAGTGTTACCCATTGGTGGTCTGAAAGAAAAATTACTGGCCGCACATCGTGCTGGCATTAAAACGGTATTGATTCCTCGTGAGAATGAAAAAGATCTGGTGGAGATTCCCAAGAACATTTTAAGCAAGCTGGATGTGAAACCGGTACGATGGATTGATGAGGTGCTGGAGCTGGCATTAACCGAAATGCCAGAGCCATTAAAAGATGACGTGAAAGGTCGCACGAAGTCATCAAGATCAGCAAAAAATAAAAAAGCTGAGGCAGCCTTGCGGCATTAAATATTTTATCTGCAGCAAGGCTGCATATAATTATTTAACTAATTGCTTCTATAGTTATTGACAAAATAAAGCCAGCGCATTTATCAATGCGTTGGCTTTTTTATTGGCAAAAATCACTGAAAAGCCAGTGTTTTTGCAGGTTTAGCGTTGACACACTGATTAACTCACTGTATAAATCCCGCTTAGCAAAACTTTGGTAGTAACCTTTGCCTGGTTCCAGATAATCGTTGTCAGGAATCATCATTAAAATAATAACCTCTACATCGTTTGTCTATTTAAAATCACCTGAACATGGGAGTATTCAATGAATAAAACAGAACTTACAGATGCTGTTGCAGAATCAACAGGCATGACTAAAGCAGACGCTGCACGCGCAGTTGACTCAGTGCTTGGCACAATCACATCCACACTTGCAAAAGGCGAGCAAGTTGGTGTTGTCGGCTTTGGTACATTCCTGGTACGTGATCGTGCAGCACGCACAGGACGTAATCCACAAACCGGTGCAGAGATCCAGATTGCAGCAGCAAAAGTTCCTGCATTTAAGCCTGGTAAAGCATTAAAAGATGCAGTAAACTAGCGCGCCTTCCGCAGGGCTGTCATTGTGTTTTCAGGACATCTTTGCGTAGTAGGGTGCTTAGCTCAGCTGGTAGAGCGTCGCCCTTACAAGGCGAATGTCGGGGGTTCGACTCCCTCAGCACCCACCAAGTACGGACCGGTAGTTCAGCTGGTTAGAATGCCGGCCTGTCACGCCGGAGGTCGCGGGTTCGAATCCCGTCCGGTCCGCCATATTTAAAATCCATTTGATCCCCAGCTCTGGCAGCATATACGATGCTTGCACATAGCATAGACGGGGTTCGAACGGTTCGATAAATTTGTCAGGAACAAATTTACACGAGCGAAGCGAAGCCTTGGGTGCGGCGCAGGGAAGCGCCGCATAATCCCGTCCGGTTCGCCGTTTTTAAGACTGTACCGCATCAGAGTTAAACTTTAACCTTGTGCGGTACCTGTCATTAAATTCAGATCAGATACCCCTCTCAAAAAAATCTCATATCCTGCCGGTCGCTCGTTAACCGCCTGTTAGATTATTTCCAGCTCGACGCACACAATAATTTATTTTTGCCTGATACCGTATAAACGTTGTGATTTAGGTATAATTCTGCCCAAACGTATTTAAGCCACAAACACATAAAAAGTAGAAAAACTATGTTACAAGCTATTAATGATCGTATTAAGGGTTGGTTAGGTATTGCTATTGTTATATTGATTGGTTTGCCTTTTGCCCTCTGGGGTATTCAGTCTTACTTTGATGATGCCGGCCCGCGTTATGCTGCTAAAGTGAATGATTCGGAAATATCTGCCAATGAGTTTGAGCGTGCGGTTTCACGTGAGCGTCAGTCTCTGTTGCGTCAGTACGGTGGCGAACTTCCCATAGAAGAAAAAGCATTACGCGAACGCACTTTAACGCAGATGATTAATCAGCGTGTGCTTGAAGACGTTACCTTTAAACAGGGCTACCGTATTTCGGATGCCATCTTGAGCGAAAGAATCCGGCAGCTATTTAGTGTCGATGGTGTGTTTGATCGTGAACGTTTTGAAGCCGGTGTTGCTTCATTCGGCATGAGCATACCGATGTATGAATATACACTGCGAAATGAATTGCGATTGCAGCAAATGCAATCAGCCATTGTCAACTCCACGTTTGTTACCAATGATATGGTGAATAAACTCGCAGCGCTGACAGAACAAACACGTGACATCAGCGTGTTGACGTTTAATGTTGAACATTTTTCTACAGCAACAAAGCCAACCGCTGAAGAAATCAAACAGTACTACGAGGAAAACCTGCAGCGTTTCATGTTGCCTGAAAAAATTAAGGTTGATTACGTCGAAATTACTTCCGGCGCACTGGCTGACAATGTTGAGATTGATGAGCAACAGGTCGAAGAACTGTACGACCATTATGTAAAAAGTGCGGCTGGCCGCGAGCAGCGTAAAGCACGCCATATATTGATACAGGCTAACGAAAATAAAGCTGCTGCGCAGAATACGATTGAGACAATAAAAAAAGAACTGGAGCAGGGCGCAGACTTTGCTGAACTGGCGAAAAAATATTCGCAGGATCCGGGATCAGCTGCCGAAGGTGGCGACCTTGACTGGATTGCTCTGGGTGAAATGGTTAAACCATTCGAGAAAAAATTATTCAGCATGGAAAAAGGTTCTGTGAGCGACGTAGTCGAAACACAGTTTGGTTTTCATATTATCAAGCTGGATGATATACGAAAGGAACCTGTTGCACCGTTGGCGACGAAGCGTTATGAATTTGAAGAAGAGATCAGAGCCGATGCTGTAGCATCAATGTTTTATGATTTAAGCGAACAACTGGCTTCGACGGCTTATGAAAATCCTGACAGCCTCGATATCGTGGTTGAAGACCTTGGTCTTAAACTTAAGACCAGTGAATACTTTTCTCGTAACCAGGGTGAAGGTATTGCTGAAAATGAGAAAGTGCGCAGCGTTGCGTTTTCTCCACTGGTGCTAGAGCAGGGCAGTAACAGCGATATTATTGAGGTGAGCCCGGAACACGTTGTTGTCATCCGCATGGTTGAACGCATACCGGCAAAAGCTATTCCGTTGGCAGAGGTTAGCTCGCGGATAGAAAACATATTAAAAGTGATGGCCGGCCACGAACAGACGCTGGCTGCGGCGTTAGAAGCAAAAGCAAAAATTGAAGCGGGCGAACCTGTCGACAATATAAAATCCGATGGCGTTACTTTGGAAAACATCACGGCGCTTGGTCGCAGAGACAGTGCGCGGGTAAGTGACGCGGCTATCTTGCGAAGTGCGTTTGCCATGGCACCAGCACAGGATGGCAAGAAACCGGTTAAAGAGGTTAACCTGATCTCTGGTGATGTTGCTCTGGTGGTATTGAATAAAGTGAATACCCCGGAAAATATTTTGCCAGGTCAGCTGGATCAGGTGAAGAGCGAAGTGATAAGAGAAAACGCGATTCGTGATTTTTCAAGTGCTTTACAGATGATCAAGGAAAGTGCAGACATCGATAGAAACATGAACCTGATTAACAAGGTTGACTGATAAATAAACTTTCATTCGGATTTTTTCAGCATGCAGGCATGTGTTATCAAAAACATCCTGATAAAACAGTCTGCAGGTAAAACATGAGAATCGCATTGTGGCAATAAATAAAATCGCGTTACATTGGCAGATATTAATCGCGCTTTGTTTTGCTGTGCTTACCGGGCTGATTGTCGATCAGTCCGCGTCAGTTTTTGGTATTTCATTTCTTTCGGTGCTGGTCTTTTTTGGTACCCTGTTTCTCAATGCACTAAAGATGCTGATCGTGCCGCTGGTGATGGCATCGATTATTACCGGCATGATGAGCCTGCATGGCGATGCCCTGGGACGGCTGGGTTCAAAAACTGTTTTGTATTATGCCAGCACCAGCCTGGTTGCCATTCTCATTGGCCTGTTCTTCGTTAACCTGTTGCAACCGGGTATCGTTGATGGTGAACCGGCGCGTCATGTTATTGGCCTGTCAGAACAGACCGAAGAAGTGGTCAGCCAGGTCGGTGGCAAAGGTGCCAGTGACATTGCTGAGGTATTGCTGCGCATGGTGCCGCCCAACATTGTCACCGCTGCCGCTAACGGTCAGATGCTGGGACTGATTTTCTTCAGCCTGATTTTCGGTTTTTTTGTTTCAAAATTAAAAGGCTCATCGGCACAGGTTCATAAAGATTTCTGGCAGGGTCTGCTCGACATCATGATGATGATGACCAACCTCATCATGAAGTTCGCACCGCTGGGTGTGTATGCGCTGGTGACAAAAGTGATCATGATTTCCGGTGTTGAAGCATTTGAACCGCTGGCGATGTTTTTTGCCACGGTGGTGCTGGCGCTGGCCGCGCACCTGTTGCTGTTTCTGCCGGCCATTCTGCGTTACCTGGCACGGGTTTCACCGACAAAACATTTTAAAGCCATGTTGCCTGCGTTGTTGACCGCGTTTTCCACCAGCTCGTCATCGGCCACTCTGCCGATTACCATGGACTGTGTTGAAAATCGTGCCGGTGTTTCCAACCAGGTATCCGGTTTTACCCTGCCACTGGGTGCAACCATCAATATGGACGGCACCGCGCTGTATGAGTGTGTGGCGGCGATGTTTATCGCGCAGGCCTACGGCATCTCACTGGATATCACCACCCAGTTCACCATTGTGCTGGTGGCCCTGTTGACTTCGATTGGTGTTGCCGGCATTCCATCAGCAAGTCTGGTGGCGATTACCATTATTCTGGCTGCCATCGGTCTGCCGCTGGAAGCGATTGGTTTGATTCTTGTGGTTGATCGTGTGCTGGATATGTGTCGTACCTCGGTCAATGTATTCAGTGATTCCTGCGCCGCAGTCACCATCGCCCGCCTCGAAGGCGAAAAAACAAAGCTTGTATAAAAGTAGGGTGGGCAAGGTTTTTTTGCCCACGCAGATACAGCACATTAAAAAAGGTCGGCCTCTGAATCAGAGGCCGACCTTTTTTAATGGTGTAATAGTTCAGGCTTTATTCGATATCACCCATCAAGCCCGCTGTGTGATAACCGGCATCAACATAAACAATCTCGCCGGTAATACCGCTGGCCAGTTCCGAACACAGGAAGGCTGAGGTGTTGCCGACTTCTTCGATGGTGACATTGCGCCGCAGTGGTGCACTTTGTTCTACGTGTTGGATAATCTTGTTAAAACCGGTAATGCCTTTCGCCGCCAGTGTTTTGATCGGGCCGGCAGAAATGGCGTTGACGCGGATGCCTTCCGGCCCCAGTGAATGCGCCAGGTAACGAACATTGGCTTCCAGACTGGCTTTGGCCAGCCCCATCACGTTGTAGCCGGGAAAAGCGCGCACTGCGCCGAGGTAACTCATGGTGATGATGGCCGCGTCTTTGCGGTTCTGCATCATGTGGCGACCGGCCTTGGCGATAGCGGCCAGGCTGTATGAGCTGATATCGTGAGCGGTGTTGAAACCGTCGCGGCTGATGTTGTCCAGATAGTCGCCTTCCAGCATCTCTTTGGGTGCAAATGCTACTGAGTGCACGATGATGTCGAGGGTGTCCCAGTAGTCATCCAGATGGTCAAAGACTGCTTCGATCTGGTCATCGTCTTCCACATCACAGGGCACCACGATGTCTGAATCACATTGCCCTGCCAGTTTTTCCACGCGCTCTTTCAGTCTTTCACCCTGGTAGGCAAAAGCCAGATCAGCCCCTTCGCGATGCATTGCCTGTGCGATACCCCAGGCAATTGATCGGTTGCTTGCTACACCAAAAATTAATGCACGTTTGCCGGTTAAAAAGCCCATGGTTGTTCCCCTTAAATATTTTATTATTGTCAGTCAGCGATGTTGGCGAGTAGCTGACCAGTACTGTAAACTCAGTTGCCACATGTTAGGCGGATTTTACCCGTAAATGCAAGCCATGAATGCAACAAATAAAGCGATGAACGCAACTAAAAATGCGCACGACTATCCAACATAAAAATAACAATATAATCACGTTACGCCTATGTTAAATACCATGTTAGATCGATGGTTCGATGCGAGAGTTTCCCTTTTTCTTATCCTTCTGTTTTGCCTTCCCGTCAATGTAAACGCAGTGCCGGCAATGGGAATGGGCTATGCGCCCAAGTACCCGCCTGACTACCAGCATTTTGATTATGTAAACCCGGATGCGCCCAAAGGCGGTGAGCTGACCCTGATGGGGCTGGGTACGTTTGACAGTCTGAATCCGTATTTGTTGAAAGGCATCTCTGCCGGCGGCCTGGGCACACTGGTGTTTGAAAGCCTGCTGGAAAAAAGTCTGGATGAGCCGTTCACCGAATACGGACTGATCGCCGATGATTTTTACCTGTCGGACGATGAGCTCTCGGTCACCTTTCACATCAACCCGCTGGCAAAATTTTCCAATGGTGATGCGATTACAGCCGAGGATGTAAAATATTCTTTTGATATCCTGATGAGTAAAGCCGCGCATCCGCAGTTCCGGGTTTATTATGGCGATGTGAAATCAGCCACCGTTATCGATGAACTGACTGTGCGTTTCGACTTTAAAAACAAAAATCGCGAGCTGCACATGATCATCGGTGAAATTCCCATCTTCTCAAAAAAATGGGCAGGTAATCTGGCTTTTGACAAAACCGGTGATGTTGTTCCGATTGCCAGTGGTCCTTACCGGGTAGAAAAATATGATCGCGGCAAGTCCATTGTTTATGTCAGAAACCCGGACTACTGGGCGCAGGACCTGCCAGTGCGCAAAGGCATGTTCAACTATGAAAAGATAACTTATAAATATTACAAGGACTCAACCATTGCGCTGGAAGCATTCAAGGCCGGCGAGTTTGATTTCTTTTTTGAAAATTATTCAAAGCGCTGGGCGCGTTCACATAATGGCCCGCGTTATGATTCGGGCGAGATTATAAAACGCGAACTGACGCACAAGAACAATGCTGGCATGCAGGGCTTTGCTTTTAATACCCGGCGCGATAAATTCAAGGACGTGCGAGTACGAAGGGCGCTGAGTCTGGCTTACGATTTTGAGTGGGCCAATGCCAAACTTTTTTATAACCAGTATGTGCGCGCAGACAGTTATTTCAGCAACAGCGAGTTAGCCGCAAAAGGTTTGCCCGAAGGCAAGGAGTTAGCGCTGCTGGAAAAATACCGTGACCAGCTGCCACCGGAAATTTTTACCCGGCAGTGGCAGCCAGCAACCACCTTGCCGCCGTACAGCCTGCGTAAAAATCTGATCCAGGCGCGTGACCTGCTGGCCGAAGCCGGCTGGACGGTGCAGGACGGTGTGCTTAAAAATGCCGAAGGCGAACCTTTCGTGCTGGATATACTGCTGGTGCAGAGCGGCTTTGATCGTATCATCGCACCTTACGCGCACAACCTGAAAAAACTCGGTGTTGAAACCAGGTATCGGAAAGTGGATTCCTCGTTGTATAAACGCCGCATGGATACTTTTGAATTTGATATGGTGGTCACCAGTTTTCCGTCATCAGTATCGCCGGGTAATGAGCTGATGAACATGTTTTATTCAAGCTCGGCAGAGATGAAAGGGTCACGAAACATGCCGGGCATAAAAAACCCGGTGGTTGATGCACTGGTGCTGGAAATTATCCAGGCAAAAGATCGCGAGCATGTGATCATCGCTTCACGTGCGCTCGACCGTGTGTTGTTATACGGTGAGTACCTGGTGCCCAACTGGTACATCAATGTGCACCGCGTGGCCTACTGGAATAAATTTGGTATCCCGAAAACACAGCCGCTGTATTATGATCCGGTTAGCTGGATGTTGAAGGCGTGGTGGATAAAAAAGCAGTGAATAATGAAAAGTGAATAATAAAAAACGTTGTCATCCTGAGCGAAGCCGAAGGATCTTATTCATCGGTTGAAATGATAACAAAGTGTAATAGCCTAAAAAATAAAAATGTTTTCATATATATTAAAACGACTATTGTTAATGATTCCAACCTTGTTTGGTGTCATGCTGATCACCTTTGCGGTGACGCAGTTTGTTCCTGGCGGGCCGGTGGAGCAGTTGATCAGTCAGCTGGAAGGGCAGCACGGTGTTGGTGAGGCCAGCAGTGGCACCAGTGGTTTGTATCGTGGGGCGACCGGGCTGGATGAAGAGTACATCGAAGAAATTCGTGCGCTTTATGGTTTTGACAAGCCGGTGTACGAACGTTTTTTTACCATGATGAAAAACTATCTGACCTTTGATTTTGGGGATAGTTATTTTCATAATATGTCGGTGGTTGATCTGGTTATCTCCAAGTTGCCGGTGTCGATCAGTCTGGGTGTGTGGAGTTTTCTGATCGTTTATTCCACCTGTATACCGCTGGGCATCGCCAAGGCGGTCAGGGATGGAAGCACTTTTGATGTGGTAACCAGCACGCTTATTCTGATCGGTTACTCGATTCCCGGTTTTGTGCTCGGCATTACCCTGCTGGTTTTTCTGGGTGGCGGAAGTTTTCTTGATATCTTCCCCTTGCGCGGTCTGGTGTCGGATAACTGGGATACATTGCCGTGGTATAAGCAGATCACCGATTATCTGTGGCATATGGTGCTGCCGATCACCGCGTCTGTTATCGGCAGTTTTGCGGTGATGACCATGCTGACCAAAAACAGTTTTATCGAAGAGATTCGCAAGCAGTACGTACTGACCGCAAAAGCCAAAGGTCTGTCTGACACGGCTGTTTTATATCGCCATGTTTTTCGCAATGCCATCATTCCTTTAATTACCGGTTTTCCGGCAGCTTTTATCGGCGCATTTTTTACCGGCAGTCTGCTGATCGAAACTATTTTTTCACTGGATGGTCTGGGCCTGCTTTCTTACGAGTCGGTATTAAAACGTGATTACCCGGTGGTGCTGGGCACGTTGTTCATGTTTACCATTCTTGGCCTGATCGCAAAACTGCTGGCTGACATTAGTTATGTGATGATTGATCCACGCATTCATTTTGATTCGGTGGATAAATAATGTTTGCCCTGAAAAAACAAAATCAGGCAAAGGGTTTGTCGCCGGGGCAGCGTGCCTGGTTACGTTTTAAAGCCAACCGTCGCGGTTACATCAGCCTGTGGATTTTCAGCATTTTATTTGTGCTTTGTTTTTTTGCCGAAGTGCTGTCCAATGATAAACCGCTGCTGGTGAAGTATGACGGCAATTTTTATTTTCCTGTGGTGCAGACGTATCCGGAAACAACCTTCGGTGGCGATTTTGAAACCGAGGCTGATTACACTGATGACTTTGTTCGTCAGCAGCTGGAAAAAAATGGCAACTGGATGATCGAGCCGCTCAACCCCTACAGTTACAACACCATCAATTTTGACAGCGACCTGCCGAACCCGGCACCGCCATCGGCAGAAAATTATTTCGGCACCGATGACCGTGGCCGTGATGTGCTGGCGCGTGTTATTTACGGCTTTCGAATCTCGGTGTGGTTTGCGCTGGCGCTGATGGTTATCGGTGTTGCCATCGGTATTGTTGCTGGCGCTGTGCAGGGTTATTTTTCCGGCAAGACCGATCTCATCATGCAGCGCATCATCGAAGTCTGGTCGTCCATGCCTGAACTGTATCTGCTGATTATTTTCGCATCCATTTTTCAGCCGAGTATCTGGCTGCTGATTATTCTGTTGTCACTGTTTGGCTGGATGGGTTTGTCCGATTATGTGCGTGCTGAATTTTTGCGTGGCAGAAATCTGGATTACGTGCGTTCAGCCAGGGCGATGGGGCTGAGTAATTACACCATCATTACCCGGCATTTATTGCCCAACAGCTTAACGCCAGTTATTACCTTTCTGCCGTTTCGTATCAGTGGCGCAATCCTGGCACTGACCAGTCTGGATTTTCTTGGTCTGGGTGTGCCGCCAACAACGCCGAGCCTTGGCGAGTTGCTGGCGCAGGGCAAGGAAAATATCGAAGCCTGGTGGCTGTCCTTGAGTGCCTTCATCGTACTGGTCGGCACCCTGATGTTATTAATCTTTATCGGCGAAGCGTTGCGAGAAGCGCTCGATACGAGAAAGCAGTGAACAGTGAAAAGTGCACTGAAATCGTTCCAGACGATTTTCAGCATACACTCCATCCATGGAGATAAATAGTGAATAGTGAAAAGCCCCTGCTGAGTGTTAAAGATCTGAGCGTGTCGTTTGATACGCAGAATGGTCTGGTCGATATTATCGATAACATCAGTTTCGATATTTTTGCCGGTGAAAACCTGGCCATTGTTGGCGAGTCCGGTTCGGGAAAATCGGTGACAGCTTTTTCCCTGCTGCGTTTGCATGATGAAAAAAACACGGTTTACTCTGATGCTGAAATTATTTTTGAAAATAAAAATTTATTGAAGCTGAATGATGACGAGATAAAAGATGTACGCGGTAAAAACATCTCGATGATTTTTCAGGAGCCGATGACTTCGTTAAACCCGGTGTTTCCCATCGGGCAGCAGATCGAAGAAGTACTGATCCTGCATCAGGATATGAGCAAAGAACAAAGGCAGCGCCGCGTTATCGAACTGCTGGATCGTGTCGGCATCCGCCAGCCGGAGCAGAAAGCCAAAGATTATCCACATGCTCTATCCGGCGGTCAGCGACAGCGAGTGATGATTGCCATGGCGCTGGCCTGTGATCCGGCGCTGCTGATTGCCGATGAGCCGACCACCGCACTGGACGTGACCATTCAGCAACAGATTCTCGATTTGCTGCACGAAATTCAGCAGGATACCGGCATGTCTGTTTTGCTGATCACACACGATTTAAACCTGGTGCGGCGTTTTGCTAACCGTGTTTGTGTTATGCACCAGGGAAAAATTGTTGAGACCAATGATACTGAAGCGTTGTTTGCTAATCCGCAAAATGAATACACCCGCTTTTTGCTGGACAGCGAGCCGGATAAAAAAATCGCCACGGTCAAAGCCAGCGACAAGGTTGTGTTAAGTGCGCAAAACCTGCGCTGTTATTTTCCGGTTTACAAAGGTTTTTTCAAGCGCAAGGTTGATGAAGTCAAAGCGGTTGATGATGTCAGCCTGACATTGTGTTCGGGAGAAACCCTGGGTATCGTCGGCGAATCCGGTTCCGGCAAAACCACGCTGGGTCTGGCGATGTTTCGTTTGCTGGCATCAAATGGCGAGATTAAATTCAAAGGTCAGGATGTCACGCGCTTTAATGAAAAAAGCATGCGACCACTGCGCCGCCACTTTCAGATCGTGTTTCAGGATCCGTTTTCTTCGCTGTCGCCACGGCTCACCGTGCAGCAGATTATTGAAGAAGGCCTGCGCCTGCATTTTCCCAAGCTCGATGTCAGGCAGCGGCTGGAAAAAATCATCGCCATTTTGCAGGAAGTCGATCTTGATGAAGATGCTCTGTGGCGTTATCCGCACGAGTTCTCCGGCGGTCAGCGACAGCGCATTGCTATCGCCCGCACCGTGGTGCTTGAACCTGATGTCATTCTGCTCGACGAGCCCACCAGCGCGCTTGATGTCTCGGTACAAAAACAGGTGCTGGCGCTGCTGGCGGACCTTCAGGCAAAACGCAATCTCAGCTACCTGTTCATCAGCCATGATCTGCGCGTAGTGCGCGCCATGGCGCATCGCGTCATCGTTATGCGCCAGGGAAAAGTTGTCGAGCAGGGTGATGTAGAGCAGGTGTTTAACCATCCGCAGCATGATTACACCCGCGAACTGGCTTCGGCCTCCCTGTATCGTTAAAGGAAGCTCTAATTCATGTCATTCTGAGAAAAGTCGAAGAATCTTCAGTTGTTGAGCTATCAGCAGGTTATGGTATTTAAGATTTTTTTCGGCTACGACAGGATGACAAAACAGAAGTTAATCAAAGGTTCTTACGATATTCACTGACAGTTTTACGAGGTAGCCGTGGAAAGATTTGACCGTTTTTACGCACTGCATGGATTGTTAAGCAGCCATAAACATCCCGTTCCACTCACTCGCATTATGGAAGAACTTGAATGCGCAACATCGAGTGCTAAACGTTTGATTGCAAAAATGCGTCTGTATCTCGATGCGCCGATAAAATATGATCGACAAAAAAACGGTTATTACTATGACCAGAGCCAATATGCCGACCATCCTTATGAATTACCCGGTCTCTGGTTCAATACCTCCGAATTACATGCTTTACTCACCTCACACACCTTGCTCGAACGCGTTGACCCCGGCGTATATGGTCAGCAAATTAACCCATTGCGAAAACGCATCGAAACTCTGCTCGAAAAAACCGGCCAATCCAGTGACGAAATAAGCAGGCGCATTCGCATCCTTTCTATTGCTAACAGGCATTTTGACAACACCATATTTCGCCACACTACCAATGCCGTGTTGCAACGAAAACAACTTAAGATCCGTTATCGAGGTAGACAAAATACCGAAGCCGTCAGTCGCACAATCTCTTCACAGCGGCTTATTTATTACCGCAACAACTGGTATCTGGATGCCTGGTGTCATCTAAGAAATGAATTTCGCACCTTCGCTGTCGAACGTATCGAATACGCCCATCAATTAAAACAAAAAGCCAGACACATCAGTGAGGACGAACTTAACAGCTACTTTACCTCGGCATTTGGCATTTTTTCCGGCGCAGCCAAACACACCGCCGTTTTACACTTCACCCCAGAACGCGCCCGCTGGGTAGCGGAGGAACAGTGGCATCCACAGCAACAATCAACATGGTTAGATAACGGCTACTACGAACTGCGCCTACCTTACGGCAACCCGACTGAATTAATTATGGATCTTTTAAAATATGGCAGCGATGTCGAAGTGATAAAACCGGCCAGCTTGCGTAACGCGGTAAAAAGAAAAATTTACTGTATGGCGCAGCTTTATCAATAAAAGGTCAGGAGGATGTTATTGCATGCTGGATAGATTGTCTGACAAATTCATTTAAATTCATACTTTTTTCTTTAGCCGCTATAAGTGCTTTTTTATGTAGCTCTGAACCGATGCGTACATTAAACGAGCCTTTATATGGCTTGGCAGGTTCCTGACCAAGTGCCTGGCAGTCGGCCAGATAATTATCAACGGCCATTTTAAAGGCGTGCTCGAGACCATGTGCTGTATCAGCTTCATAGTTTACCCGTGGATCAATAAACTCCAGTTTTCCAAATAAACAATCATCTTCCAGGCTTACTTCTATAGAGCCATAAAACCCTTTATATCTTAAAAACTTCATAACAAATCAACCTCACTCAACTTAGCGATGACTTGTTTAATCGCATATCGTTTCAAATTATTGTCAGGATGAGGCCGGTGCAGATTAATCATATGATCTGCAAAGCCATCATCAAACTTAACGCGAGACCCACTGCCCTGTACCTCTTCAAATTCCAGAAACTTTAGTAAAATGACAGTTCTTGCCAGGTAAAATCAGACCCGCTTAATAACTTCCTTTTTAACTTATCCTTTTTGCTCATAGACATTATTGTCATCAAATTTTTCTGATATGCAACTAAATATAGTTGCTACCCGGTATTTGGAAATAAAAGCCACTGGCTCACCAAATGAGCCACCGCCTCAGGATAATGAGAACAAGGATACTTTGATGAGGCAGCTAAAAATGAAAAGACGTGGTTTCTTACAGGCATTGCTAGGCATCGCAGGCACCACAGCCCTGCCAGCAAGCAGCAGTAATAATATCAATCAGACTAAACCAGTCAAACTGCTGCAAACTAGCATCGCTGGCTTCCAGTATTACAAAGGTGAGGATTTGTTTAACCATATAAAAATAGGTGATACAGTACAACTGTGTCGCGCGTCAGAAAATAAATATGATAAACGTGCGGTTGAGGTTTACTGGAAGGGGAATATGCTGGGATATATACCGAGAATGGCTAATATGAGTATTTCACAGATGCTTGATGATGGTGTGGGACTAGAGGGTGAGATTAGTCTGCTTATTCCTGAAAAAAGACCGTGTTATTGTGTTGAGTTAGTAGTATTTGTTGCCAGCAAAGAGAGTTTGTAAAGAAAATTAATAGTGCGACAGTCATAAAAGAGGAAATTATGAGTAAATATGAAATAGCAATGGAAATATCAGGGCCTTTTGCCATGTGGTCACGCCCTGACACTGGTGCAACACCTACAAGTTATCCCGTGCCAACATGGTCTGCGGTGAAAGGGATATTTGAGTCGGTCGCATTTTTTAACGATGGAAAAGCATGGATTCGCCCCACAAGGGTGGAAATCTGCAAGAGAAAAGGTGCCAGCGGCGGCGATGTGAGTTTTCAAAAGTATACCAATAATTATCGTGGTCCATTGAAGGATAAGAAAAAGGTCAACTTCCAATTTTCGAGTTTAATTCTGTCTGATGTTTGTTATCGAATTTATGGGGTTGTGGAGAATGGCAGTGGTCAGCATCTAAAACATGGAAATAACCCTTGTCATGCTCTGGAGGCAATTTTTAAACGTAGATTAAAAAAAGGCCAATGTCATAAAACGCCTGCACTTGGTTGGAATGAGTTTGTCCCCAGCTATTGGGGACCCCTTCGTGATGATGAGACTCATCCTGATGCAACAGAGGTTGATACCAAAATCAGTCTGGATTTGGTGTCGGTACTTAATCAGGTCTTTGATAAAGCGGTAAATGGACAATACAAACCACGATTCCAGCAAGGTGAAGAAGCATGGATTAAAAAGGGGGTGTTTTGCTATGTTGAATGAATTCTATTCAATTTACCGAGGGTTGGAGGCCGTTGGTGAATCCCCGACAATCAAGCATAACGATATTCAGTCACCGGGTACGGGCACAACATTTCGGGTGATGCTGGATGAGCATGGTAAGGTATCCTCAGTTAAGCTAATGACCAAAGAGCAGATTCAGGACAGTTGGTCTCTGGGTAATGGTAATAAGAATCAGTTTCCGGCGGTTAAGGTCGTATATCCCTTGTTAGCAAAAGGGCATATGGATTATCTTGCTTGGAAAGAAAAAAACAGCAAGCCTAGTGAAGATGAGTATCGTAAATTAATTAAAAATTTGTCACAACAGTATTCAGTTGATTTATCTCACATCAAAATGTGGCCAAGTTACCGAAAGCAGATATTAGCGCGTAAAGATCAGTTGGCTGGCATTGATGGTTGTGAGGCTGTTAATCAGCTGTTTGAACGATACAGTCAAACGGAAACAGGGCTAGAAATACTTGAACAAGTCGCCAATCGTTTAATTGAATTGATTATTCAGGGGGCAGATGCATTTACATTAAAGCATATTTGTACATTACTGTTTGGTGATGATGTGACACCTAAAGGTGAAGTTAAAGATGGCAAGCGTATTACATTAATGCTCGATTGTTTTCCAGAGAGTGATATTGATATCTATGCATCATCCAGAGATCAAGTAGCTGGCCTTTCGAGGGCTTTGTTCACAGCAGAATCAAAGACCAATAGAAAGACCCGAAATGATGAATGTGCTTTAACGGGAGATGTTGGGCGGGTCGTTTACGATATATTTCCAAAAGAAAAATTGAATATTGTAGGAAGTACTACTTTGTTTGCTAAAAATGCGACTACCAGTGGTCCTACGGTGAGACGATACAATGCCTCTGGTGGTGCGGCCTTTTCGGTTTCCAATAAGCTTAGCCAGAAGCTGGCGGCCAGTATCTCCTTTATTAATTCAGCAAAATTTAAAAATAAAATTTGGTCAAAGCTACCTTCAAACATAGGGGCATCTCCCAGTTTGTTGTTGGTCTATTGCAAGGAAGATTGGGATCTATCACTTACCCCTTTGATTACAGGTGAGTCAGAAATTGATGATTTTGATGATTATCTTGATGCAACCGAGTCGGTGATAGCCACTTTTAAAGGCAAGAATCTGAGTCTCGATGTGGTAATCGATTTTGCTGAAATTATCGTTTTGGATAAGGCTAACCGTAAAATCAACTTTCGTACAACTGCGAAAGTTAGGGAGTTGGTTCGGGCTGCTGAGCAATGGAAACAAGCTTGTCAAAATTCCCCCAGTTTTAAACTGTATGCACAAATGCACAATACTGAAAAGAAGATGTGCTCACCTTGGGCTATTAGCCCCCAACAGGTAATGTATCTGTCACGCCAAAAATACATTCGAGATGGTACGGTATCAACAAGTCTACCCAGCATCAGCTTTGCTGATGTGATGAAATTATTTCTCGGAAAAAATAATCAAACCTTGGCAAAGCGTTGTTTGCAACATATTGCTGAGCAATATCAGCCTCTATTGAATTATTGTGCTTTAAGCCGGTTGCAGAGTGTGTTGCAAGCCAAGGCTCATATAAAAACTCATCCTAAAAACAATACACAATCTTTGAGTGCGGTCACATTGATGTCTGTGCTCTTATACAAAATTGGACGAACAAAGGAGATCTATATGAATGATTTTGCTTTTCAGCTAGGGCAGTTATGTTCTGCTATGGATGAGTTGCATATTGGTTATTGCAAAAGTGAGCGAAAAGGAGATATTCCCAATACCTTAATTGGTAATCAGGTGTACGGAATGGCTTTGCAAAACCCAGTTAAAGCAATGGACTTTATGGCTACTCGTAGACGGCCTTATGATTCTTGGGTTAAGCGAATGATGGCCAAAAATATTCGATCAGAGGATAAGGCTATAACTGCAGCTATTTTTGCTCAAATTTGGATGAGCAAGCAAGCGAAGTCATTAAATGAATTCTTCTCTAGTTCGATGGTTAAATCTGATACTTACAAATCTGAACTTATGCTGGGCTATTTAGCTGGTCGTCCTTTTGAACAAAAAAACATATCAAATAATAATCAGGGAGAAAAATAATGAATGCACCTTTTAATCGCCATGTTGGTTTGTTGGTTTTAGATGTCGCTATGTCCAATCCGAACGGCGATCCAGATATGGAATCAGAGCCTAGAACTCGTGAGCTAGATGGTTTGGGAATGATCTCGCCTGTTTCGCTAAAGCGTAAGTTGCGAGACTTGGTGAGTGATGATTCTGAAGTTTTTGCCGTAGCTAAACAGCAGCTCAGTCTTGGTGAAAATACACATAATCAATTTAAGATATTGGAAGATCGGGGTCGCGATAGGGATGTAATCAAGGCCATGGATAAATCTGAGTTTATGCAAACTTATTGGGATGCTCGTATGTTTGGTAATACTTTTTTAGAGTCGTTAAAAGATTCTGAATTGAGTAAAGAACAAAAAAATAAAAAATCAGAAGGTGGATATGATCATTTAATTAATACTGGTGCGACACAAATAGGCGTTGGCATGTCGATTGCTCCTATCGATGTTGTTCGAATGACTAATACTAATAAGTCAGGAGTAGAAGCTGATAAAGACCGTGGAATGGCACCTTTGGCATTTAGAGTAGTGCAGCATGGTATCTATTGCATTCCTATTTTTGTAAATCCGAGTATTGCAAAAAAAACGGGAGCAACTAACGAGGATTTGGATTTGCTGAAATTTATGCTGCCTTATGTGTATCAACATACAGCTTCTGCGATTCGACCACAAATTTCGGTTTTACATGCCTGGTTTGCGGAACATAAAAACACCTTAGGTTCTTGTCCTGAACATTTATTTATCAATGCATTAATGCCTAAATTAAAATCAGGCGTAAAAAAGTCTGCATCAGCTAATGATTACGATATTCCTGAGAAAGATGGTTTGGGTGATTTACTAGATCGATTTAAAGATGTGCGTGATTTAGTGGATGGCTAATGGAATATATTGCTCATACGCCCCCTAAAGAAAATCCTGAGAGGGAAGCACACCGATATGCTGATCATATTAGTGAGATGCTGGATTATGGGCTTGGTTTATTTGATTATCTTTTGTCATTTTCCAAATTAGCTGACGCTGAGAAAACTGATCTACGTCAAACCTTTAAAGCAGCGTTGATGTTGCATGATATGGGCAAGTTGGATGAGTCTATTCAACAAATATTTCGCGGTGAAGAGTCAGGCAGCTTGCCTGTCGATCATATCGAAGCGGGTGTTGCCGTTGCTGATGAGATGAAAAATGAACTGCTGGGCTGGCTAATTCGTGGACATCATGCGCCGGGTTTGCCAAGTAAAAAAACAGAGAAGTATTTTATTAAGCAGTTAAGGCAGAAGTTCCAGCTAACTTTGTCACCTTATAGTCTACGGGGTGGACGTCATCACCGAGACAAACTCACGGCAGATTTTGATAAGCACAAAATTATAATAGACACTACGAATGAAAGAATAGAGGTTTATAAAGAACGGCAGATAAAATCTTGTGGCCAGTGGCCTGAGCTCAGTTTGAAACTGCCATCTACTAGCTTAATGCCACGCTTGATGTTGTCTACTCTGGTCGATGCAGATCATAGCAGTGCGGCTTATTATAGTCAGGGTAAGCCGATGACATGCTTTAAACCTGCTAATACGCGCTGGCAACAACGATTAGTTGCTTTAGATAACTATATCAAAAAGGTGGTTGTTTCTAGCAGTGACCCTTATAGTGATCGCAATCAAATGCGAAGTGAATTTTATCGATGCTGCTTTGACGGTGAATTGCATGATTCTCGTTTGGTCGCCTGCACAGCCCCTGTGGGTTTGGGTAAAACAACCTCGGTTATGGCTTATTTACTTCGTTGTGCCATTAGAGATGATGCCAGTCGAATATTTGTTATTGCACCTTTTTCTAATATCATTGATCAGACGGTTAAGGTTTTACGCAAGGCAGTTGTATTAGACGGTGAAAATGCCGCATCTGTTGTTGTTGCACATCATCACAAAGCAGAGTTTAGTAACAAGGATATGCGCCAATATGCAGCCAGTTGGCAAGCACCAATCATAGTCACAACAGCAGTACAGTTTTTTGAAACATTCGCAGCCTCTAATCCATCTAAACTTCGTAAGTTACATAATGTGGTAGGCGCGGCAATTTTTATCGATGAATCTCATGCTTGTTTGCCTTCCGAATTATTGAATATCAGTTGGTATTGGATGAAACAGCTGGCCGATACATGGCGATGCAACTTAGTTTTTTCATCAGGTTCGATGGTTCAGTTTTGGAAAGACAAATATCTTGTTAGTGAAGAAGATACTCGCACTTTACCTGACTTGTTATCTGAGTCATTAAAAGAAAAAACACAACATGCAGAAGGTCGCCGGGTTATTTTTGACCGAATTGAAAATGCATTAAAACGTGATGATCTGCTTGCACATATACAATCGGATGAAATATGGGGTGAACTTGTTAATCAGGACAAGCCATCGTGCTTGGTGATTTTAAATACAGTGCAATCAGCAGCAGTCATTGCGGATGCGCTGGCCAAAAGCTTAGATGACAAAAAAAATGAATTATCCAATAAAGTTGTTTTGCATCTATCGACCGCTTTGGCACCCAAAGATCGAGATAGAATGCTGAGCGAGGTGATCCATAGACAAGGTGATAGCGACTGGAAACACCGTCCGTGGTATTTGGTTGCTACTAGTTGTGTTGAGGCCGGTGTCGATTTGGATTTTGCCATTGGCTTTCGAGAAACCTGTTCAGTAACCAGTTTTTTGCAAGTGTCAGGGCGAATAAATCGTCACGGAAGGCGAACTTTTGGTCGATTGTTTGACTTTTCTGTTTTTGCTGAAGAAAGTCTTAACCATCATCCAGGCTTTAAAGAGTCATCTGATATTTTAAATAACATGTGGTCGGAAATTATTGGCGACAAAATAGATGGCAGCGAGCTTTGTAGTAAAGCTATTCGCAAAGAGCTTTCTCGGTTTCCAGATAAAAAGATTAAATCAGAGCTATTACTGTTAGAAGAACAAAAACAAGGCTTTCAGGAGGTGTCAACAAAATATCGTATTATTGATTCTGATACAGCGATGGTTATTGTTGATGTTAAATTAGTAGAAAAACTTGAACATGGGTTCCCAGTTGATTGGCAGGATTTACAAAATAACTCTGTACAACTTTGGATGCAAAAAATAGACAAGCTAAAATTGAATCCTATTGTAAATTGTTTTCAAGACAATATTTTTTCATGGACAGATACTTATGAGTATGACCCTGATTTTTTAGGTATTATGCCTGATTTGATTAACTCTAAATCTAGTGTTTTTTAAATTTTTAAGTTAGTTTATGTCAAATTGCATTTGCCAGACCAAAGATAAGTCCGAATAATTAGAAAAAACTAAAAATAACCTTGAAAATTCTTTATTGAGTTTCTTTACTGCATCATTGCGGAAAGTAA
>WFOC01000002.1 GCA_015488295.1 Gammaproteobacteria bacterium | reverse complement strand
GTGATGGGCAGTCTCGGTGGTTTTGGCGGCCTGTTCGAACTGCCGGAAAACTACAGGCAACCGGTACTGGTCTCGGGCACTGACGGTGTTGGCACCAAGCTGAAACTGGCCATCGAGCTGAACAAACACGACACCATCGGCATCGACCTGGTCGCCATGTGCGTCAATGATATTTTAGTGCTGGGCGCTGAGCCGCTGTATTTTCTCGATTACTACGCCACCGGCGAGTTGAACACCGAGATCGCCGCCAGCGTGGTCGAAGGCATCGCCGAAGGTTGCCGCCAGTCGAATGCAGCATTGATCGGCGGCGAAACCGCCGAGATGCCCGGCATGTACGGCAAAGGTGATTATGACCTGGCCGGCTTCTGCGTCGGCGTGGTCGAAAAACAGCAGATCATCGACGGCTCGAAAGTCAAAGCCGGTGATGTCATGGTCGCTATCGCTTCCAGCGGGCCACATTCCAACGGTTATTCACTGGTACGTAAAATTATCGAAGTCAGCGGTGCGGACATCAACGCCGGTTTCGGCGAAGACGGCAAGTCACTGGGGGATGCCCTGCTCGCACCCACAAGAATTTATGTCAAAGCCATTCACCAGCTGCTGCCAGATTTCGACATCCACGCCATGGCACACATCACCGGCGGCGGCCTGCTGGAAAACATTCCACGCGTACTGCCAGAAAATGCACAGGCCGTGGTCGATACCGGCAGCTGGCAACTGCCAGACATTTTTCAGTGGTTACAGAAAAACGGCAACGTCGAAATCAACGAGATGTACCGCACCTTCAACTGCGGTGTCGGCATGGTACTGATGGTCAGCGCAGACGAAGCCGAAGCCATCGTCAACACGTTGAATAACAACGGTGAAAACGCATGGCAGTTGGGCACTGTCGAGCCCGGCGACAAAGACCAGGTTGTTTTTAAATAACAGTGGCCTGCAATAAAACCGCTGTGGCAAAGAAAAAAATCTCACTGGTCGTACTCATCTCTGGCGGCGGCAGTAACCTGCAGGCCATCATTGATGCCATAAAAAACCAGCAGCTCGATGCCGAGATAAAAACCGTCATCAGCAATCAGGTAACAGCCGGCGGCCTGGATCGTGCCGCGCTGGCCGACATCGAAACCCACGTCGTCGACCACAAACAGTTCCCAGACCGGCAAACCTTTGACCGCGCACTGGTCAATATCATCGATCCATTAAGACCCGATCTTGTTGTGCTTGCCGGCTTCATGCGCATTTTAAGCGATGGCTTTATCGACCATTTTCATGATCGCCTGGTCAACATCCACCCGTCCCTGCTGCCGAAATACAAAGGCCTGAACACCCACCAGATGGCCATCGATAACCACGATGCCGTGCACGGTGCCAGCGTGCATTACGTCAGCCACGAACTTGATAGCGGGCCGATTGTCATACAGGCTGAAGTCCCTGTACTTGATAGCGACGATAAAAACAGCTTGGCCTCTCGCGTACTGGAGCAGGAACACAAAATTTACCCCATGATGTTACAAATGGTAGCCGATGGCCGTCTGACATTTGATGGCGAACAGCTGAACCTTGACAACAAACCTCTGCATAAACCATTGCTGTGGAAAAACAATAAACTAAGCACTTGAACCATGCCGCGCAAAAAAACATTTTTTCTGTTACCACTGCTTGTTGCCGCGACCACCCTGCTTTCTCATAATGTTTTTGCCACTCACGCCCTGCCCGAATTCGATGCCAGGTATGCCATTCAAAAATATGATTTAAAACTTGCCGAAGCACACTACCAGCTAAGTTATACCGACAAGGGCTATAAGTTCAGCCAGGATACAAAACTGTTCGGCATCGCCAGCATGTTTGCCAGCGACACTGTTTCTGCGGTCAGCTATATCGATGAAGCCGGCGACAATCTATTACTAAAAAAGCACGTCTACAAACAAACCGGTCGAGAGAAAAACCGGGACGAAGACATCGACATATTATGGAACACATATAAAAACACGCTGAAAGGAAAAATAAGCGGTGTTGTTCGCGGCAAAAAAATAGACCTTCAAACCGATAGCGAAATCTGGGACATTGTTTCATTTCAGATTCCGCTGATGATTGAAGCCAGCGAAGATGTTAAAGAATACCCTTACAAGGCTATTCTTAAAGGCGAGATCGGTGACTATAACTTTGTTTTAACATCAAGCAAAAAAATCACTTTTGCCGGCAAGGAATACAAAGCATTGCAACTAGTACGCAGCGACCCGGACAGAGATCGGCAGTTGCATATCTGGCTGATACCCGCACTGTATAATATTCCCGTTATTATAGAAAACTACCGCGACGGAAAACTGCACTCACGCATGCAACTTGAAAGCGTCAGTTTCAATCACGAAAAACCATACATCGAACAAGCAATCGATAACGACGATGACTACTAATCATAATTCAGAAAAAAACAGCGAAGAACCTTTATATGATGGCCCCAGCAAGTCACAGCTAAAACGTGACAGCCAGCATCTAATCGATGTCGGCGGGGAAATATTAAAGCTGTCACGGGAAGACCGGGATTCGCTGAACATGAGCGACGAACTGGAAGAAGCGATAAACACCGCATTAAAAATAAAATCACGCAGCGGCCTCAAGCGGCAGCGTCTGTACATCGGGAAATTATTACGCGCTATCGACAGTGAAGACATCGAAGCGCAACTGAGAAAAATACAGCATCGCCACGACACCAACACTGCGCATTTTAAACGCCTGGAAAAATGGCGCGACAGTTTGATTGACAACGACAAAAACACACTCAACGAAGTCATCGCACATTTTCCGGAGATCGACCGCCAGCACATCAACCAGTTGATTCGCGCCGCACATCAGGAAAAAAAGCAGGGCAAACCGCCCGCTGCTTCACGCAAGCTGTTTAAATATTTGCGTGAACTGGAAGACAGTAAGATAGTAAATAGTGAATAGTGAATTCTCTGGTTCCCACAGTCTCTGTGGGAATCCATACCTGACCTTGAGAAACACGCTACGTTCAGAAATTTTGAAATGGGATATTTAATCTAAGCATCCTATGCATTCCCGCGCGGGAGCGTGGGAACGAGTGTAAACTGCCTCTAATCCATGCGATTTTTAGCAGTGCTCGAAATCGGCGTACGGTAGCGATACACCACCCAGTATGTCGACAACACAAAGGTGATGATAACCACCAGCTGTATCAGATAGGACGCGCGCAGATCGATTATGCCGGCAGCCAGCGCACTGTATGACACCAGCAGGGAAAACTCACTGCCCTGCCCCAACCTTGCACCCAGCTCTGCAGAAAACTTTTTGTCTTCACCGATTAACTGAAACCCCTGTTTGAATACAAAAGGCTTTACCAGCACGATCATTATCGAAATAACGACACCGGCCAATAGCACCTGCTGCGTTACCAGGAAATTAAAGTGCGCACCGATGGAGAAGAAAAACAGGATCAGAAAAAAGTCACGCAGCGGTTTAAGGTGTTCGGCAATCACCATCGATACCGGTGACGAAGCGAAGGCAACACCGGCTACAAACGCGCCCATCTCATACGACAGGCCAATGGCCTGCGCCACACCGGCACCAAGCATACCCCAGCCCAGCGCCAGCAGAAAAGTGTATTCCTGAATAATATCAAAACGTAAAAAAAGGTTATTGATGACATATCGAACCAGGCCATAAGCCACCACTGCCAGCGCGATCAATTTCACAAATAACATAGCAATAGCTGAAGTAACGTTATCACCCTGGCCACCTGTCAACAACACGATCAGCAAAATTGCAATGACATCCTGCATCAACAATACGCTGATCATCATCTCGCCAGTGTGGCGGTGGTGCAGCGCCGTGGTCGGAATCAGCTTAAGACTGATGATGGTACTGGAAAACATCAGAGCGGCACCGATGATGGCGCTTTCAACAAAACCAAAACCAAAAGCCATGGCAGCAGACGCTGTCACTACCAGAAACACCAGACTGGTGAGCAGTGTCACCACTGCCGTTTTGCTGAAAAGGTGATACAGGCGATCAGGTTTCAGGTTGATGCCAAGAAGATACAGCAGCAGAATGACACCGATATGCGACAGCTCTTCGATGTGCCCCGGCTCCTTGATCAGGCCGAGCCCCCACGGCCCGGCGACAATACCAAAGCCGATATAGGCGAGAATAACAGGTTGCTTGAGGTATAAAAAAATTGTGGCAAAAATCGCCGCGCCAGCGAAGATCAAAACAAACTGCAAAATTATATTTTGAAATTCCATCGCTGTAACAGCTATTTAATAACCCGGGTATTTTTCAGGAATGCTCACTATCTGCTAGCAAAGGCGCATTGAAACCTTTGGTGTTCAAGCGCAGGAAACATCTTGCGCGTATGTTCCAGCTTGACCATATCAATATTAGCCACTACCACGCCAGTGCCATGCGGCAACCGGTTAAGCACCCGCCCCCAGGGATCAACAATCATGCTGTCGCCGTGTGTTTCACGACCACCCACATGGTAGCCGCCCTGGTCGGCAGCAACCATGAACGAGAGATTTTCAATAGCTCGTGAACGCAATAATGATTCCCAGTGAACCTTGCCGGTGAGGCTGGTGAAAGCCGATGGCAGCGCACAAATTTCCATTTTTTGTTCAACCATGGCGCGAAACAGTTCGGGGAAACGCAGGTCATAACAAACCGCCAGCCCGAGTCGACCAAACGGCGTATCAACAACAACAATATCATTACCCGCCGAGATGGTTTCTGATTCGGTATAACTTTCGTTGCTGGCTTCGATGGTGACATCAAACAGGTGTATCTTGTCATAGCGGGCGACAACTTCGCCCTGCGGGTTGAACAACAAGCAGGCAGCAGAAATCTTTCCAGCCTCAGCCGAGCTTAACGGAATAGTGCCACCAACCAGCCAGATATTGTACTTGATTGCCAGATCCCTGAGATAGTCCTGCAATAAACCGCCGCCAAAATCTTCGGCAATTTTGACTTTATCGTTTTCAGTCGTGCCCATGATGGCAAAATTTTCCGGCAACACGACCAGCTCGGCCTCCTGCTGAACGGCAATTTTCACCAGCTTTTCAGCTTCAGCCAGATTCGCTTTCACATTTGGTCCTGATGCCATCTGTATCGCTGCAACTTTACTCACCAATCAATCTCCTGCTCATTTATTTTATTATATCGAATTTAATCACATCATCCGCGCCGCTGCCCGGTGTTATGACCATATACTTTGACGGAATTCCCAGAGCAACCAGCCAGTCGGCCAGTTCATGCACCCAGAATTCACCATCTTCACCGCCCGGATACTGTATTTCTATCTTTTTACTTTTATCGGCCAGCCATGCCTGAATCACCTGTTTCAGCACCGGCAGCGACAATATAGTCTCACCGCTTCGCGCCAGCTCCCATTGCTCGGCATACAGCTGCCAGCCGGTGGTACTCTCTTCTGCCGGCTGTGACAGTGGCCTGGCGCTGATAACAGCGGCTTTATCGGTTGTCACTGCGCCGACGGATACTTCAGCATAAATCATCGTGGCAGACAATGATAATATGAGCGCAAGCAATGCCCCGGGGATCAGCGTCGGGAATTTATTCATTGTTAAAAATCTTCCTCATCTGACGTATCCGCTTCACGCTCAATAATCTTCTCAATAACCGGCTTATCCCAGGTGCCCGTAATCGAATAAACATTATGCCCGATTACGCCCAGATCAAACACCTTTTGAATAAGAGCCAGGCCGGTGCCAACAACAACACCGCCCATCAAAAAGCCACCGGCAAATGTCAGGCTATCCGTATGCGGCTTCACCCGCATCAACAGGCCATAGTCGTGTTTTACCATGCCTATACTACCAAACATATTGATGTCTGCCGCTGGTGCAGAGACATCAAAGTTTTTCAGCGAACCATCGCCATTAACAAACTCAAAATCACCTTGGATGGTGTCGAAGGCAAAACCTTCACGCGTCACGTCGTTAAAATCGAAAGCCAGGCGGTTTGCCAGCTTGAATATGTTCAACAACCCAAGCAAGCGCCCGCCGGTGCCCGGGTCAACTTCAAGTATCTCACCTTTTTTCATCTCGAACGAAGTTTCACCTTTCATGTTCGACCAGGACAGTGCATAAGGCTCTGCCGGCCATTTCGAGCTAAAGGTCGCATTGTATTCGCAGTGATCGAGACTGCGCTGATAACCTAACCCGACCAGTGTCTCACCACAGTTAGTGCTGCTGATTTTGCCCTGCATCACTGTTTCGTGTGACCCGTTCCACGCGGTCAGCCAGCTGCCGCGCGCACTAAACGTCATCGCCGGACCTTTCAGTGAAAACCTGTTTATCAACATGCCGTGCTTGTTCCAGCTGGTTTCAAGTTTGACATCGGTAAACGTCCAGTCATCCCATAATACTTTTCTGGCTTGCCAGCTCAACGGTGGAAAACTTGATGGCATTAACGGTCGGGATACTTTTTTATTTTTACTGAAAAACAACGCATGCACATCCACTTCATCAAGATCAAGAATAAATTGTGTGTCTTTGCCCAGGCCTTCGGTGAGCTCGCCCCTGCCGGTCATGTAGCCTGATCTCACATCAAAGTTCCATATTTTTTCTGCATTGCGCACAGCAAATAAATCGACAAGGTGTTCTGAATTTTTATCCGCACCAGCACCATTGATGCCGACACCATTGATGCTGGCATTCACCTGTAAATCACCAGCATCCAGAATATTGATTTCCGCAGAAAAATCCAGCTTGCTGGCAGGTGGTTTTTGCACCTTGTCAGACATTTGCACCACAACATTTTCCAGAAGAGAATCTGCCGTAATACGCACCAGATAATCTTTCGGCTGATAAGGTATTTCAAAGTTTATCGACCACGCTGACTGCCCTGACAACCAGTCTTTGGGTATCCACTCATAACGCTGCAACAGGTAATCGATATCTATCTCACCATCAAGATGAAAAACCACCTGCGAACCGGAATCACCCTTTTCAGTAAAAGCGTTAATTGAAACCGGTTTGTTATCAAATTGCGCGATGATCGAATCGGCAAAAATACTTTTCTCGGTAAAATCAATAACACCGTTGACACCGTCAAGTTCATACCCCAGTGCGGGGTAATAAATACCCGTGTCAACAAGCGTCAGGTGACCATCAACAGTAACATCCACCTGATCTTTATCGAGAGGAACCTCCACCGTCAGGGCCAGGTTGTTTTTACCTTCCAGCTGAAACAGACGCATGGCGTTACCAAGCACATCATCCAGAGGGCTGCTCCATATATAGGACTGCAAGTCCTCGTTTTTACCGTGCGCTTCAATTTTAACCGTCAGGTGAGGATGGTTCAGATCCAGAAACGTTACAGAACCGTCCAGCATTTCTGCATCATGCGTCCAGCCTTTCATCTTCGTGATAAACAGTGACTGTTTGTCAAACTTGATGGTTGCAGAAGCATCCGTCAGCACAGGCCAGTCTTCCATAAATTTCATGTTCACATCATGCACGGTAAACATTGTCTGAAACACACCGCTGTGATCGGCATAGGGAAACCCGTCAAGCTCGCCATACATAATAAACTGACCTTCAGGAACATGGCCATCAGTTACCGCCATATTCAACCAGTCGACCAGCCCACTCGACATGATGCCAACCGGCAGGTAATGCCGGGTATATTTTCCATCAGCATCATAAAAACTGGTTTGCATGTCGACAAAAGTTTTATTTTCAGCTGAAACATTCAGAACAAAACGCGAGAAAGTATTGATGTGATTATTTTTTAACTGCAACTGTTCGGTGCTTGCCTGCCAGCCATCATCCATGCGAGCCAGCGTCAACTTCCCCTGCAATGTACCGACAACTATCGGTTCAGAAAAGAGTTCTTTATATTCAAATACTGCATCCTTTGTTTGCAAGTCAATCACAGCTTGCGGTTTGCTGTAGTTTAACGCGCCATCAAGCCCGGTCAGTTTAAAACCATCGGCATGATTTGCTATTGAAAAGTCATTGAGCACGGCCTCTACTGTTAATTTATCAAGCAGATTCTGTTCTGACATGTCTTTGGGAATCTGCAGATCAAGATTGTAGATATCCGCCTTTAACTGATAATCATTCAGGTCTTCCACTTTATCAATCTTCAGCAACTGCGCGATTTCATGATTTAAACCGGCAGGCAACAGCACATCAGCAATCTGCTGCAAATCCTCGACTCTTAAAAAATCTGCACTCAAATAATAGTAATCGCCTTCATCACTCGCCAGAATTGTCGCCGGGTGAGCCCACGCCGCTTTTTCCCTGCTACCAAAATAAAAATCTGAAACCGCCAGGTAATGATTCTCAGCCTCTTTTACATAGCGGAATTTTGTTGACAGATATTTAGTCTGCCAGCTTTTTTTCGTCCGGCTGTTAACCACCGATAAATCTTTTGCCGTCAGTTGCGCCACCAGGCTTTCAATATTGCTGTTATCCAGCGTGCCCCATATATTTATATCAAGCGTGGTGTCGACCTGGTATTTATTCAGAAGATTGAACTTCCTGTTCCACTGTTTTACTTTAAGCTGCTGCGCCTCGATGTAAACATCGCCATCCAGCACATCGAAATCTCCCTGCAAGTCGGCAACCACCACCAGACTTTTTCCGTAAGACTCCGGCAGGTTCATGGAAAATTTTATTTTATGATTATTAAAATCATTTCTGACATCCATGTTTATATCTAACAGACTGAGGCTTAACTTATCGCCGGTATGATCCTGATAATAAATATTGCTGTCATGCAATAAATAATCCGAGTTTTGCAGCATGTAAACAAAGCGCTCAGGCAATTCGCTCGAGCCACCACTGGTAAATTTAATCCCCTGAATCGACCATTCAGTTTCAGACAGTTTTTCAATTGAAATATCAGCACCGACCAGACCAACGTCAGCAACGATAACATTGCCATGCATGACCGAGGCCAGCACATCCAGCTCAACAAAGGCTTCTCTGAAATTAAACAACGGTAGCTTGTTTTTTTCATCGTAGATCGATACGCCAATAAGTTTTAAGCGTGGTGAAAACCAGTGAATCGCCGCGTCGATTGATTCGATCTCAACCGGCAGGCCGATCTGTTTACTGATCTCCAGCTGGATCTCGTTTTTATAACCGGTGGCATAAGGCAGCACAGCGCGCAACACACTGAATATAACAGCCGCAGAAATCAGCACCACTGCCAGGCAGATGATGATGCATATTCTGAAACGTATAAGCCAGCGCATAGAAGTAATAAAACGTTTTAATTAACGGAAAAAATATCAGAGAATAACCACATCAAACTGTTCCTGGGTAAACAGGGCTTCTGCCTGAAACTTGATCGGAATACCGATAAAGTCTTCCAGCTCGGCCAGGCTGCTTGATTCCTCGTCAACCAGCATATCAACCACATCCTGTGCCGCCAGCACCAGTAACTCCCTGGCATCAAACTGGCGCGCTTCACGCAGTATCTCTCTGAATATTTCGTAACACACTGTCTCTGCAGTTTTGATGGTGCCACGCCCTTCGCAGGTTGGGCAGGTGCCACACAACACATGCTCCAGACTTTCACGTGTGCGCTTGCGTGTCATCTCAACCAGACCCAGCGACGAGACTTCACTGATTGACGTGCGCGCATGATCTTTTTCCAGCGCCTTTTCCAGCGCGCGCATAACCTGACGTTTGTGTTCGGCTTCAATCATGTCAATGAAATCCAGAATGACAATGCCGCCCAGATTACGCAAACGCAGCTGCCGGGCGATACCCTGCGCGGCTTCCAGATTGGTTTTGAAAATGGTTTCTTCGAGATTGCGGCTGCCGACATAAGCGCCGGTATTAACATCAATAGTGGTCATCGCTTCGGTTTGATCAATGATCAGATAACCGCCGGACTTGAGTTGCACTTTTCGCTCCAGCCCTTTTTGAATTTCATCTTCAACGCCATGCAAATCGAATACCGGACGTTCACCCGGATAGTGCTCGATAAATTCGGCGACTTCAGGCACATATTTTTCCGCAAATTCAAGCATGATGTTGCTGGTCTCACGCGAATCAACACGAATCACTTCGATGTCTTCATCAACCATGTCACGCAGAACACGCAGATACAGGGGCAGGTCTTTATGAACCGCGTTACCAACTTTTACATCAGCCGTGTTGTTAATATTTTCCCACAGGCGGTTGAGGTATTTTATATCACTGGCGATAGCATCCCTGTCGGCAACCTCGGCGGCCGTACGTAAAATGTAGCCGGCATTTTTCATACGATGTTCCTGTGCCAGCAGGTCATTTTTCAGCCGCTCACGATCCTCTTCATTTTCAATGCGAGAAGAAACACCGATGTTGTCTGCGTTTGGCATAAACACCAGATAACGCGACGGGATGGTGATATTGGTGGTTAGACGCGCACCCTTGGTGCCAAGCTGATCTTTAATCACCTGCACCAGAATTTCCTGGCCTTCTCTCAACAACTGGTTGATATGAAGGGCTTCACCATGGTTATTGTTTTTATCTTTATGCGCGACATCGGAGACGTGCAAAAACGCCGCTTTTTCCAGGCCGATTTCAACAAACGCGGCTTCCATTCCCGGCAACACCCGCACTACTTTTCCTTTGTATACATTACCGACCAGGCCACGGCTTCGACTGCGTTCGATGTATAAATCATGCAACACGCCATTTTCTAAAATAGCGACGCGCGTTTCCTGCGGTGTTATATTGATTAAAATTTCTTTGCTCATAATTTTTTTATAATCCGTATCGTTGGTCTGCTTTATTTTTCCGCTGCACGCATATTTTTCAGCGCTATTACGCCGCACTGTTTGAGCAGTTCAACCGTTTCATACAGCGGCAACCCCATCACCCCGGAAAAGCTGCCGTTGATGTTTTTGACGAACTGCGCAGCGATGCCCTGAATCGCATAAGCGCCAGCCTTGTCATCGGCCTCACCCGTGGCAAGATAATTTTCGATCTCTGAGGTTTCGAGTTTTTTAAACTGCACCTGGCTGCTGCTGGTGGCTATTACTTTTTTATCTGTGGTAATAATTGCCACCGAGGTATGCACTTCATGTTGCTGGCCGGAAAGCCGCATCAGTATTTCTTTTGCGTGCTGGCGATTTTCAGGTTTGCCCAAAACATCGCCGCCGATTTCGACGATGGTGTCGGAGCCAAGTACCGGCAGAGAATTTTCGTTAAGAATAATATCGAAACCACGCTGTGCTTTTTCCATGGCCAGGCGTTCGACATATTCATTCACCGATTCTTCAGGCTGCTTGGTCTCATCAATATCAACCGCCTGCGCGATGGCATTGATGCCGATCTGCTGCAACAGTTCGCGCCGCCGTGGTGAGGCCGAAGCCAGAATGATTTGTGCTGATGCCTGCGTGAGATTCATGGCCGGCAACTCAGGCGCGATGATAGGGGTGGTTGTTGATGATGCTCCATGCACGGTAAATCTGCTCCAGTAAAATAACCCGCACCAGTGGATGCGGAAAGGTCAGCGCTGACAGTGACAGCTTCAGCGCGGCCTTTGATAATAATTCATCGGAAACGCCGTCCGGCCCGCCGATGACAATGGACACATCCTGCCCCTGCTGCAACCAGGTCTCCAGCAGGCCGGAAAACTTTTCGGTACTGATGGATTTGCCGACGACATCGAGCACGACCAGCAATGAATCTTTCGGTACTGCGCCGAGAATCTTCCGGCTCTCGTCGCGAATAATGCGCGGAATGTCCGGGTTCTTGCCACGTTTTATCAGCGGCAGCAAAATCGGGTTGATCTTTATTTCCGCCGGCAGGCGTTTGCTGAAATCGTCACTCGCCGCATCGACCCAGCCCGGCATTTTGTTTCCGATGGCAATAAGATTTATTTTCACAATACTCGTTTAAGTCGTTTACAGCGCTTCCTGTTCCCGGCGTTTTTCCACCGCCTCGACTGACCACAGGCTTTCCAGATCATAAAATTCACGCACCTGACGCTGCATGACATGCACGATGACATCGCCTAAATCTACCAGCACCCATTCACCCTCGTTTTCACCTTCGATACCCAGCGGCGCTTTGCCGGCCTGCCTGGCAGCCACGACAACACTATTGGCGATGGATTTAACGTGGCGGCTGGACGAACCGGTGGCAATATAAATCCAGTCGGTGACGGTGGTCTTGCCGTTCACATCAAGCACGGTGATGTCTTCGGCTTTCAGATCTTCCAGCGCGTCGTTCACCATTTGTTTAAGTTCATCAATTGTCATCTATAAAACCTCGTAATTTCTGGTATGCCTGCGGCGGCATCCACTGGCTGATTTTTTCACTATCCTGTACATTTTCTCGAATCTGCGTGGATGAAATAGCCAGCTGTGGCACTGATTGTAGCAGGATTTTCCCCGGCTCTTGCGCCGATTGTGCTGGCAAATCCCGGCCGGTAAGTATGTTTATATCGTCGCTCATTTTCTGTTCTAAAAAGCGGTAGTCATCGCTGTCCATGTGCGCAGAAATTTCGCTGCGATCAAAACCCGGCCGCATCGTCACCACCAGCTGGCACAGGTCAAAAACCGTACGCCACTGATGCCATGCACTGATGCCATAAAACGCATCCATGCCGATAATCAGGCACAGCGTTTCGTCTGGGAAATCCTGCTTCAGTGATTTAAGCGTGTCCACCATATAAGACGGCCCGGAACGATTTAGTTCACGCTCATCAACAATGATTTCGGGATAATCCAGTAACGCGGCCTTCAACAAAACCAGCCGCTGCTCGCTGCTCAACCAGGGTGTCTTGCGATGCGGCGGCACCCGGTTGGGGATAAAACGCAGCTGGCTTAAATTCAACGCCTGCTTAACGCTGAGCGCGGGTTTGATGTGACCGTAGTGGATTGGGTCGAAGGTACCGCCGAAGATTCCGATCATGATCGGAATCTTAATGAAAAGTGAAAAGTGAAAAATGAAAAATGAAAAGCTAAAAACGTAACCGCTGGCCTATCTATAAACTGTTTCTCCATTTTTCACTTTTCACTTTTCATTTTTCATTGACGGACCTGTCCGTCCCCCAGCACCACATATTTCATACTCGTCAAACCATCCAGCCCCACCGGGCCTCTCGCGTGCAGCTTATCCGTGCTAATGCCAATCTCTGCACCCAGGCCGTATTCAAAGCCGTCGGCAAAGCGGGTTGAGGCGTTGACCATGACCGAGCTTGAATCAACTTCGCGCAGGAACTGGCGGGATTTTGTGTAGTTTTCGGTGACGATGGACTCGGTGTGCTGCGAGCTGTATTTGTTGATATGGCTGATAGCAGCATCGATGTCTTCGACAATCTTGATCGACAGCACCGGTGCCAGGTATTCGGTCGACCAGTCTTCTTCTTCAGCGGCAAGCACGGCGATATTACTGTCTTTTAGCAGCGCCTGCGTATTTTCACAGCCGCGCAGTTCGACACCTTTCTCGACATACATCTTCGCCAGATCCGGCAGGATGCGTGCCGCCGCTGACGCTGCCAGCAGCAGGGTTTCCATGGTATTACAGGTGCCGTAGCGCTGGGTTTTGGAATTGAACGCCACATTCAGGGCTTTTTCCCTGTCTGCTTCATCATCAATATAAACATGGCAAATGCCATCAAGATGTTTGATCACCGGCACTTCTGACTCGTTGGTGATGCGCTCGATCAGGCTTTTACCACCGCGAGGAATAATCACATCCACCGAATCTTTCAGGCGCAACAGCTCGCCCACGGCAGCGCGGTCGGTGGTCTCGATCACCTGCACCACATCGGCCGGCAGACCAGCCACTTCCAGCCCGTGCTTGATGCAGGCCGCAATCGCCTGATTGGAATGAACAGCTTCAGAACCACCGCGCAAAATCACTGCATTACCGGATTTCAGACACAAACCGGCGGCATCTGCGGTCACATTGGGACGAGACTCGTAAATAATGCCGATTACCCCCAAAGGCACCCGCATCTGCCCCACCTGAATGCCCGATGGCCGATACGCCAGGTTGGAAATAACACCGATTGGGTCGGGTAATGTCGCGATCTGCCGCAAACCTTCCGCCATTGAGGCGATACGTTCATCAGTCAGTTCCAGTCGGTCAAGCAGGGCTTCGGCCAGACCTTTTTCCCTGCCTGCAGTCAGATCCAGTGCATTGGCCCGCTTAAGCTCACCAGCCTGTGCCAGAATCTGCTCAGCAATTGCATTAAGTGATTGATTTTTCTGGGCTGTTGATGCCCGACCGATAGCTCGGGAAGCTTCACGCGCGGCCAGGCCGACGCGGCTCATATAATCGGCGATATCGGTGATCAGCGTTTCGATGTTTGCGCTCATAATAAAATCGTGGGTTAGCTAAATATTGTCTGATGGAAAAGCGTAATTATATCGAAAGCAGAAGGATGTAGCGATTTATTTAGAAAACAGGCTTTTCACAGCATCAAGCCTCGACTCAAAAGCCCCTCATAACAGGCCATTTCACCCCATAACAGATGCTTGACTTTATATTAGAATATTATAATATACTTACACTACTTAACTAAATACGGAGAATCCAATGTTAGCAACACTTGCAATTATCAACATGACCGTAGCCGCAGTATTGATCACCGAAACCGCTGACGCACGCGCAGAACAGGTGCCAACAACCGTCGTCGCCACGGTCGACAAAAAAGACTTTAACACCGACTACATTTCCTGGGCTGATGAAGAGTAATCACGGATCAGGAAATCACCACTTAAAAACCGCTGACATGTCAGCGGTTTTTTTATGCTTTCAATGTTGCCGCTATAAAAGCAATATACGAATACTTCTCTCGCAGAGAATAAAATACGGCTTGTTTTTCTGACCCGAACAATAATTCATGCAAAGGGAAACGGCGGCTAGCGCATAGCCCGCGTTGTGCCCGCCAGCCGCACGCAAAGCGTCTCGATCTCATCCCAGATATTGGCATCGATCATGCCCTTGCTCACCGCATCCAGATAAGCGCAGCGCTTCAGCATCAGTTGCAGCGAACGCAAGCTATGTCGCGACAGGCAGGACTTGAACATGGCGACCCGACTCGACCACACACCGGAACGTTTCAGCGTAAAATCGACCGACGAAGCATCCTGCGCGACCAGTGCCAGCAGGCGGATATCTTTCGCCAGCGCCCAGTTCACAATCACCGGTACGATGCCTTCGGCTTTCAGGCCGGCAATAATTCGAACCACACGCGTACGGTTGCCGGTCAACATCATGTCCACCAGTTCAAACACGCTGTATCGTGACTGCGAAGTCACCGCTTCAGCGACATCGGCATAAGTGATTTTTCCCGGCCCCAGCAGCAGATAAAGTTTTTCAATTTCCTGATCCGCCGCCAGCAAATTGCCTTCGACATGCTGCGAAATATACGCCAGCACATCGTCATCGGCATCCATGTCACGCGCTTTGAAACGCTGACGCAACCAGGGCGATAATTTGTCGATGGGCACCGGCCAGCACTGCACCACCAGGCCGTTCTGATCGACCGCTTTATACCAGGCAGATTTTTTAGCATTGCCATCGACCTTGCCGGCATTGATAATCAGCACCGTGTCTTCCGGCGGTCGCGCCAGGTAATCCTTGATCACCTGTGAGCCCTGCCTGCCGGGTTTGGCTGAAGGCAAACGCAGCTCGACGATGCGGCGGGCGGCAAACAGCGACATGTTGGCGGCTTCATCCAGCAGGCGCTGCCAGTCAAACTGCGCATCAACATCCAGCACTTCTCTTTCGGAATAATCGTTATCGCGCAGAAAAGCGCGGATCAGGTCCAGCGATTCCATCTGCTGCAAAGGTTCATCACCACTGACCATGTACACCGGGTAAGTGTTTTTCACGATGACAGACTGCAGCTGATCCGGGCGAACGTTCATTGCACAAAATCGGGGGCGGAGACCATAAAACCGGTGTCATAGACAAGCCTGTCTCTGACACCTGATGAAGTAGCACCCCCTGAGATATTTGCCTCACCGTTTTTCGAACGTGCATTTATCTTCAACAGAATCAAACGCGCTGCTTCGCGTCGCATATCGTTATACAAAAGTTCGGCTTCGTTGGTAACAGCCAGCACCGCCTCGGGGTCAAACAGCCAGGTGCGACTGACGGTGAGCGAGTCCGGCACCACAACAACCTGCGCCCTGTTTTTCTGATTGACCTTTATGACGAAGTTAACTTTGTAAGTCAGCAGGTATTCCCGCGCCTGTCCGCTACCATCGACTGAAAGTACACTCTGACTTTTATTGTCATCGAGCAGAATCAATTGCGATTTAGACTGCGCTGCTGTTTCAGCCATGGCAATCTGGTTGGCAGCCAGCAGGGTTTTTATTTCTCGCGCCAGATCAAACACGCTGTTCTGTTCGATATATATGGGCGACATTTCACTGGATAAATTTATCGAACCACGCAGCTGAAAACCGCAGGCATAGAGACTGGTCACCAGCGCAAGAGCCATCCATACGCGCAGCCATTTCTGCAAAAACGCTTCGATAAATAAAGCCATATCAGTTCGCCACAATGTTCACCAGGCGACCGGGGACAACAATAATCTTGCGCACGGTTTTACCTTCGATGTTAGCCACAATTTTTTCATCAGCCAGCGCAGCCGCTTCGATACTGTCCCTGTCGGCATTGGCCGCCACATTTATTCTGGAACGCAGCTTGCCGTTGACCTGCACCACCAGTTCGATCTCGTCTCTGACCATGGCTGACTCATCACTCTGCGGCCACGCGGTATTCGCCAGCAATTCATCATAGCCAAGATCATTCCACAACTGCTGCGTGATGTGCGGCACGATGGGTGACAACAACAGGACGATGGCTTCGATGGCTTCACGCATCACCGCAACACCCTGTTCGCTGTCGTCATTAAACTTGCCCAGCTCGTTCATCAATTCCATTATGGCTGCAATAGCCGTGTTAAAAGTATGACGACGACCGATGTCATCGCTGACCTTGGCGATGGTTTCGTGCAGTTTGCGGCGCAGGTTTTTTTGTTCTGCATTCAGCGCGTTCACATCCAGCGCTGCAACAGACGCTGGCGATGCAAGGTGTTCATGCACCAGTTTCCATAAGCGTTTGAGGAAACGCGCTGCGCCATCAACGCCTTCATCATTCCATTCCAGCGACTGATCGGGCGGCGCAGCAAACAGGATAAACAGGCGCACGGTATCCGCACCATATTTTTCAATAAGCTGCTGCGGGTCGACCGTGTTGCCTTTGGACTTGGACATTTTGCTGCCGTCTTTTAAAACCATGCCCTGGGTGAGCAGATTTTTGAACGGCTCGTCGCTGTCCAGCAGGCCTTCGTCACGCATCAGCTTGTGGAAAAAACGTGCGTATAAAAGGTGTAACACCGCGTGTTCGATGCCGCCGATGTACTGGTCGACCGGTGCCCAGTATTTCGCGCGCTCATCCAGCATGCTGTCCGCATCCGGGCAGGTGAAACGTGCGTAATACCAGGAGGATTCAAAAAAGGTGTCAAAAGTATCGGTTTCGCGTGTCGCATCGCCGCCACATTCCGGGCAGGAAGTCTCGTAGAATTCCGGCATCTTTTTGATCGGCGAACCAACGTCATCGCCGTAGGCAATATCTTCGGGCAGCACTACCGGTAACTGATCTTCAGGCACCGGCACGGTGCCGCACTTGTCACAATGAATGATCGGAATCGGCGTACCCCAGTAACGCTGGCGGGAAACACCCCAGTCGCGCAGGCGGTAGTTGATCTGTTTTTCACCCTTGCCCATGCCGGCCAGTTTTTCAGCAATGGCATCGACAGCCTGTTCGGAAGTCAGCCCGTCAAACTCGGCTGAATTTTTCAATACGCCTTTTTCTACATAGGCCTCATCTTCGACAGACACATCACTACCATCAGCAGGAAAAATCACCTGCTTGATCGGCAGACCATAGGTTTTGGCAAAAGCATAATCGCGACTGTCGTGCGCCGGCACCGACATCACCGCGCCCGAGCCATAATCGATGAGCACAAAGTTGGCCACCCACACCGGCACCTGCTCACCGGTGATCGGATGCGTCGCCATCAGACCGGTGGCCATGCCTTTCTTTTCCATGGTGGCAACGTCGGCTTCGGCCACACTGGTGGTTTTGCAGGAATCGATGAAGGCCTGTAATTCAGGGTTGTTCTCGGCGGCTTTTTTCACCAGTGCGTGCTCGGCGGCAACCGCAACATAAGTCACACCCATCAGGGTATCGGCACGCGTAGTGTAAACAGTCAGCGGTTCTTCGCCAGCAACTTCAAACTGCAGTTCGACACCGGTAGAACGACCGATCCAGTTACGCTGCATGGTGCGCACCTGCTCCGGCCAGCCATCAAGCTGATCCAGATCATTCAGCAGTTGCTCGGCATAATCAGTGATTTTCATGAACCACTGCGAAATCTCGCGGCGCTCGACTTCAGTATCACAGCGCCAGCATTTACCGTCAATCACCTGCTCATTGGCCAGCACGGTCAGATCATTGGGGCACCAGTTCACACCGGCAGTTTTTTTATAGGCCATGCCTTTTTTGAACAGGCGGATAAACAGCCATTGTTCCCAGCGATAATAATCCGGCTTGCAGGTGGCCAGCTCACGATCCCAGTCGTAGGCAAAGCCCAGACGCTTTAACTGCTTGCGCATGTAGTCGATATTTTCATAAGTCCATTTTGCCGGTGCTACCTTGTTTTTAATCGCTGCATTTTCTGCCGGCAGACCGAAGGCATCCCAGCCCATCGGCTGCAATACATTTTTGCCCGTCATACGTTGATAACGGGAGATGACATCACCGATGGAATAGTTGCGCACATGTCCCATGTGCAAACGACCGCTGGGGTAAGGGAACATGGCCAGGCAGTAAAACTTTTCTTTTGTCGAATCTTCGACAGCACGAAAAACGGATTTTTCATCCCAGATTTTTTGTACGTTTTCTTCTATTTTCTGGGCTTGATATTCTTCATTCATAATATTTTTTAACAAAAAGTGCAGTTCGTCGGATGACGACACAAGGCTATTTTTTCTAGGCTATAAATAATGCATGAAGGATACACCAGCACCGGGACGACATAAAGGATTCGTTTCATTCTGGCAAGCATTTTAGCTACTTCAACCAAGACAGACCTTACAACACAGGGCAGCATGATACAGCTACAGATAAAACCGGCAAAACATCTCACCTCGGCTTATAACCAGATGATGATGTCTATGCGTGAAACATTCGAACAGGACGAAGCGAATATTATGTCATTACAAAATGCACTGGACCTGGCAAAATATCAGGCAGTGCGTCGCGGCGAACTCAGCAGCGAAGAAGCCTTTGAAATCGGTGAGTGCATCAAACGTGACATCAATGATGCTGCCGAGTACATGATGGAAACCAGCACAGAATTTTATGACTGGCTGACGCTGGACATCGAGATCATCGAGCGCAAGGTAATCAAACTATTTTTAACCGTGGCCGATTACACCCGTGTCGAACTTGAACTGTTCGGCCAGAGACAGCCAAAAAACAAAAGCTTTTAAACCTGCACTAACTTCGTGAGGCAGGCAGTGCCCGATCTACCTGGTGATGCTTGCCTGCTTTCTTCTCAAAACAGCAAAACCCAGCAGCAATAAACCACTTAAACCAACGATCAACCAGTCACCCCAGCGCACAAACGGCGTGGCACCACTCAATGGCTGCACCTCGGCCTTCAGCACACCCACCTTGAACTGTGGCAGACGTTTGATAACTTCACCGTGCGGGCCGATGAACGAGGTGATACCGGTATTGGTGGAACGAATCATGTAACGCCCGGCTTCCAGCGCACGCATGCGAGCGATGGCATGATGCTGGTGCGGTTCGATAGAATCTTCAAACCAGGCATCGTTGCTGACGTTGATCAGTATCTTTGCTTCCGGCAGATCTTTAATCACATCACGCGCAAAAGCTTCTTCGAAGCAGATAGAGATGCCCACCGGCACACCGGCAGCAACCAGCAACGACTGCTCTTCATCACCCGAGGCAATGTCAGACATCGGTATCTTGACGAACTTGTTAAAGAATTCGATAAGGAAACGCAGCGGAATATATTCACCCAGCGGCACCAGATGACGCTTGTAATAAACCTCACCATTCACATTCAAGACACTGTTGAGTACGCGGTTATCTGCATTTTTTACAAAGATGCCCAGCAGCAGATCCGTGTTGCGCTGTTCCATTTCACGGCGCAATTCACGAATATACGGCACCGCACGATGCCAGTAATCAGGCACCGCCGTTTCCGGCCAGATGATCAGATCAACATCTTCCTGTGCCAGCGACAAATCACGATACAGATCCATGGTTGGCTGCTTCATGTGCGATTTCCATTTAACCTTCTGCGGGATATTGCCCTGGATAATGCTGACGCTTATCGGCTCACCTTCTGCCTGCGTCCAGCTGACATTCTTTAATATGCCGCCGGCCAGCCATAAAACCAGCACCGGTAAAACCAGCACAGAAGCCGACCTGATATTCAGCCGTTTATACTGCGTAGCCAACAACACAATGGCTCCCGCGCATACAGCAATAAAACCGCCAACCGCGTGGTTACCAAAAACCGGTGCGAAACCTGAAAGCGGGTAGTCGATCTGCGTATAACCTAACTGCATCCAGGCAAAACCGGTCATCACATACCCCTGCAACCATTCAAACAGCACCCAGCCCGCGGGATAGAACAGCATCAAACGCAGCGCTGTTTTATCAGGCAAAAAACGATTGACCGTGTACACCGCCAGTGCAGTGTAAAGACTAAGATAGCAGCATAAGAGGAAGATAAGCAACGCGGCGAACAACACTGGCGCGCTGCCATGAACATGCAGGCTGTAATAAATCCAGCTAACGCCGGTGCATTGCAAACCCATCGCAAACAGCCAGCCACTGATTGCAGCCTGTTTAGCATCCAGCCGCTGCCATAGATAAAAAGGTACGGCCAGTGTCAAAAACACCAGCCAGCTCAGATCAAACGGTGCAAACGCCAGCGTGGTCAGTGCACCGGAAAGCAAACTCAACAACGGCCATTGCAAGCGCCATAGTTTATTTTCCATGTTTAACTATCGCTACCGACAGCGCTGGTTTTCACTTCTTCACCCGCTTCATCTTTTTCAGCAGAACTGCTCGCTTCATTGTCCGACAAAAGGCTGACCTGCATATTATTGATACGCCGCGAATTGGCGCTGATCACTTTAAAGTGAAAATTACCGATGGTGACTTCTTCGCCTCTTTCGGGCAGATGACCCAGCTCAAAAGTAACCAGGCCGGCAATGGTTTCAAACTTGTCGTGCGTCAGCTTTGAATCAAAATACTGGTTAAATTCTTCCAGCGGTGTCTGGCCACGCACACTGTAACGCTGAAAGCCGCTGCGCCGGATGTTGGTGACATCAGCCGCGTCATGCTCGTCATCAATCTCGCCGACGATCTGTTCCAGCACATCTTCGATAGTCACCACGCCGGCAACACCGCCGTACTCATCAATCACCATCGCCATGTGGTTGCGACTCTCACGAAAATCTTTCAACAACACATCAAGGCGTTTGCTCTCAGGCACAAACACTGCCGGGCGCAGGATGTCTTTTATCTCAAAATCCTTGCGGCTTTTTTCATTGCTGTAGTGCGTCAGATCTTTCGCCAGCAGAATACCGACAACCTGGTCGATGCTTTCATCGATCACCGGAAAACGTGAATGACCGGAATTGGCAACAATAGCCAGCATATCTTCCACGCCCATGTCTTCGTGCAGAACCACCAGATGTGAACGTGGAATCATGATGTCACGCACGCGCATTTCGGTAACCTGAAAAACACCTTCGATCATCATCAGGGCATCAACACTGATAATACCTCTGCGCTGCGCATCGTGCAGGTGCTGAAGTAATTGCGCGCGATCATCTTTCTTTTTAAAAAACCTGTTTTTCAGCGCTGCAAACCAGCTGGTTTTTTTGTTTTCTTTTTTCATATCAATTATTGATTTGTACTTTATTGGTAGAGTATTCGTAAGGGCTATCGAAACCGAGCTGTTTCAAAATATTAATCTCAAGCGCTTCCATTGCCTCGGCTTCAGCGTCATCAATGTGGTCATATCCCTGAAGATGTAACATACCGTGCACTACCATGTGTGCCCAGTGAGCCTTGCCGGTTTTTGATTGTTGCACCGCTTCCTGCTTGATAACTGCTGCGCACAAAACAATATCACCCAGCAGGCAAACATCAATTTCTTCGGGGGATTGCATAGGAAACGACAACACGTTGGTTGCGCTGTCCCTGTCGCGGTACTGTTTGTTGAGTTGCTGAATTTCAGCGGAGGTAGTCACCAGCAGGCTGGCAATAGCAGGCGTTTTATCCAGGTAGGCGGCAGCCGCCCAGCTTTGCAACAATCCCGGTTCGGGAACGTCGTCATCCCCTGACTCGCCAACTTCTGAAATCAGCGCATCCGAAATTGTCACTTCAGTTGTGAGTGCCATCATTGTTATTTCGACTCGTCCTGTTCATAAGCGTGTACGATTTTCTTCACCAGTGGATGACGCACGATGTCACCCTTGTGAAACTGTGTGACACCAATCCCTTCAACATCCGAGAGGATTTTTAGAGCATGACGCAGGCCGGAAGTTTTATCACGCGGCAAATCAACCTGGGTGATGTCACCGGTGATCACTGATTTGGAGCCAAAGCCGATACGCGTCAGAAACATTTTCATCTGGTCGATGGTGGTGTTCTGCGCTTCATCAAGAATAATAAAAGCATCATTCAGCGTGCGGCCACGCATATAAGCCAGCGGTGCGATCTCGATGATGTTGCGTTCGATATACTTCGCCACTTTCTGCTGACCCAGCATTTCAAACAGCGCGTCATACATCGGACGCAGATAAGGATCGATTTTCTGCGACAGATCACCCGGCAGAAAACCCAGTCGCTCGCCGGCTTCGACTGCCGGACGCACCAGGATCAAACGATCAACCAGGTCACTCTCCAGCGCTTCCACCGCACTTGCCACCGCAAGATAGGTTTTACCGGTACCCGCCGGGCCGACACCGATGGTCAGGTCATTCGACGTGATATGTTCAAGATATTGCTGCTGACTTTTGCCACGGCCGCTGATTTTTCCGCGCCGGTTTTTAACGCTGGTGCTTCGGTCATCTTCGACATTGTCATTCAGATACAACTGTACAGTGGCTGCCGACAGGGTCTCATGCCCGGCCACGTTGTACAGTGTTAAAATGGCGCTCTTCACCGTTTTCAAACGCCGGCCTTCACCACCAATTTCAAACTGATTACCACGACAGCTGATTTTTACATCGTAAAAATCCTCGATCTGCTGCAGGTTCTGGTTGACCGGGCCACACAGATTCACCAACCGCCGGTTATCCGTGGGCGTTAGCTCAAACTGGATATTTGTGACTTTTGGTGAAACATTCTCGGCATTCTGGCCAGCAGACATTTTATGTTCAGGGTCGCGCATTAAGGTTTAGCACTCATAAAGATCAGGCCTGTTTACGCTGCGCAGGCTTGTCAATCGCGGAAAAATCAACAAACTCACCCTGCAGGGAATTACTGCGCGCTTCGGTGATTTTCACATTGACAAAATGACCGATCAGCTTTTTATCACCGGTGAAATTCACCTTGCGATTATTTTCTGTACGGCCGGTGACCTGGCTTTCGCTTTTGCGCGAGATACCATCGACCAGCACCGACTGTATGCTGCCGACCATCTGCTGGTTGACCGCTGCTGCATTCGAGGCAATAACATCCTGCAGAATACCAAGGCGATGCTTTTTGATGAGGTCGGTGGTGTTATCAAACAAAACTGCTGCCGGTGTGCCGGGGCGCGCGCTGTAGATAAAACTGAAAGAATGATCAAAACCGACTTCGTCGATCAGCTTCATGGTGTCAGCAAAGTCTTCATCGGTTTCACCCGGGAAACCAACAATAAAATCGGAAGAAATCGAAATATCCGGGCGCGCAATTTTCAAACGACGAATAAGGTCCTTGTACTGCTCCGCGGTATGACCACGCTTCATTGCCGCCAGCACTTTATCGGAACCGCTCTGCACCGGCAGGTGTAAAAAGCTGACCAGTTCCGGCACCTGCGCGTAAGCCTCGACCAGATCATCATTGAATTCCATCGGGTGCGAGGTGGTAAAGCGGATGCGGTCGATGCCATCGATGGCAGCAACATAGTTGATCAGCAGCGCCAGGTCGGCAAACAGTTCTTCACCGTCGTCACCCTGCATCACGCCGCGATAAGCATTGACGTTCTGCCCCAGCAGGTTGACCTCGCGCACGCCCTGCTCCGCCAGCCCGGCAACTTCGGCCAGCACATCATCAAACGGTCGGCTGACTTCTTCACCACGGGTATAAGGCACCACGCAGAAGCTGCAATATTTGCTGCAGCCTTCCATGATGGAAACAAAGGCGCTGGGACCATCGGCTTTGGGTTCGGGCATGCAGTCGAATTTTTCTATTTCGGGAAAGCTGATGTCGACTACTTTTCTGTGATTTTCGCTGACCCCGGAAAGCATCTCCGGCAGACGATGAATGGTCTGCGGGCCGAACACCACATCAACATACGGCGCGCGCTTCTGAATCTCGGCACCTTCCTGGCTGGCCACGCAACCACCGACACCGATCACCAGATCCGGTTTGTCATTTTTCCAGTTCTTCCAGCGACCCAGCTGCGAGAACACTTTTTCCTGCGCCTTTTCCCGAATCGAGCAGGTATTCAGCAGCAGCACATCGGCTTCTTCCGGGTCATTAGTCAGTTCAAGATCATGCGAATCGGCCAGCACATCAGAAATGCGCGATGAATCATATTCATTCATCTGGCAGCCGTAGGTTTTGATAAATAACTTGCGAGTTGTAGAGCTAGTCTTAGAAGGCATTCGTACCTGAAAAATATAGGATTCTTGGTCGCTGATTATACCTTGCCAGCAGGCGCAATATCTACCACTGTGTTTGGCGGTAATTTGACCCTGTTTTACCCCGTAGCCCGGGGTGAGGCACGGCCCCCAGCATATTAAATTGAATACCGGGATTGTTGGGGTTCCCTTGTCTCCCCAGGCTACGTTTTTTTATTCGACGGTTACCGATTTTGCCAGGTTTCTGGGCTGGTCGACATCGGTGCCTTTGTGCACTGCGACAAAATAAGAGAACAACTGCAGCGGCACAGCGAACAACACCGGTGCCAGCTCGGCTTCAACAGCCGGCACTTTAATCACGCGACAGTCCTCGCCCAGATCGCTGACATCCAGCCGCTCATCGGCGAATAAAAACACCTTGCCACCGCGCGCCATGATTTCCTGAATATTGGATTTGATTTTGCCTTCAAAACCGTCCATCGAGATGATGGCAATGGTCGGCATGTCCTGATCGATCAGCGCGATGGGGCCATGTTTCAGTTCACCGGCGGGATAAGCATCGGCATGAATATAGGAAATTTCCTTGAGCTTCAATGCGCCTTCCAGCGCAATGGGAAACAGTGTGCCACGGCCGATAAAAATAGCATTGTCCAGATCTTCAAATTCATGCGCCCAGTCTTCGATAGCAGTTTTATCCTGCAATACACGCTCGATCAGCGCCGGCAAGGCCTGTGCCTGCTGGAACAGCGCCCTGATTTTATCCGCTGACAGATCACGGCGTTTGCCCAGTGCCACCACCAGCATTAACAGCGCCACCAGCTGAGTGGTGAATGCCTTGGTTGAGGCAACACCGATTTCAGGGCCGGCACGGGTCATCAGTTTCAGTTCGCTCTCGCGCACCAGTGAACTTTCCGGCACGTTACACACTGCCAGCGTCAGATCGGTGACTTCCTTGATGGCACGCAGCGCGGCGAGGGTGTCGGCGGTCTCGCCGGATTGTGAAATGGTGACCACCAGCGTGCCGTCCAGCAACACGGTTTTGCGATAGCGGTATTCGCTGGCGACTTCGACCCGGCAGGGTACGCCGGCAATGGCTTCGATCCAGTATCGTGCAACTAGGCCGGCATGGTAGCTGGTGCCACAGGCGATGATCTGCACCGCTTTCACCTGGTCGAGAATTTTTTCTGCACCAACACCAAAGGCGCTGTCGAGCAGCTGGCCATCGACGATGCGACCTTCCAGAATATCCACCAGACAGGATTGCTGCTCATGAATTTCTTTCAGCATGTAATGGCGGTATTCACCTTTGGCGGTGGCATCAGCGCTCAGCTCGGACTCCTTGATTTCACGCTCGACAACTTCACCCTTGTCGTTGTAAATAACCAGTGAATCGGTGCGGATATCAGCGATGTCACCTTCTTCAAGATAAATAAAACGGCGGGTCACCGGCAGCAAAGCGGCAGCATCAGACGCGATAAAATATTCTCCGATGCCGACACCGATCACCAGCGGGCTACCACGGCGAGTGGCGATCAGGTGATCATTTTCGCTGTTGGACATCACGCCCAGCGCGTAAGCACCTTCAAAATCGGCCACTGCAAGGCGCACGGCTTCGAGCAGATTCCCCTGCTGTTTCAGATAATATTCGACCTGATGCACCGCAACTTCGGTATCAGTCTGTGAGGTAAAACTAAAGCCGTTCTGGCTTTGCAACTCGCGCAGCTGGCTGTGATTTTCAATGATGCCGTTGTGTACGATGACCACGGATTTGTTACATACGTGCGGATGAGCATTCTGCTCGCTGGGTTCACCGTGCGTCGCCCAGCGTGTATGCGCCACACCAAGCACGCCGCGCACTTCGGTTTTCTGCAAGGCATCGGCCAGTTCTTTCACCTTGCCGACACGGCGCACACGGCTGATGCAGTCATCCTTATCCAGCACCGCAATACCAGCAGAATCATAGCCGCGATATTCCAGACGACGAAGTCCTTCTAACAAAATGGGCGTTACATTACGTTCTGCGACCGCGCCGACAATTCCACACATAGCTATCCTTTAAAAATTTGTTTGATTCAAAATAGACTGTCAAATTATAGAAGTTAAATACATAAATATCATTGAACAGGCCGCACTATTTCGCCGTTTTATTGCTTTACCCGGCGAATAAAAAAAGCCTCTGCATAAACAGAGGCTAACTTGCATTCTTTACAGAACAGCTGTTTCCTAGAACGGGATGTCGTCATCAAAACCGTCATCAACCATGGCAGGTGCTGCCTGTGGTTTCTGCTGTGCCGGTGCAGACTGTTGCGCGGGCGCAAAACCGCCTTCACCACCACGGCTGTCCAGCATTTGCATGGTGCCATTAAAACCTCTGACCACAACTTCTGTAGTATAACGATCCTGTCCATCCTGGCCCTGCCACTTGCGAGTTTGCAACTGACCTTCGACATAAATTTTTGAGCCTTTTTTCAGGTACTGGCCTGCGATCTCTGCCAACTTGCCGAAAAACACCACGCGGTGCCATTCTGTTTTCTCTTTCTTTTCGCCGGAGTTTTTATCTTTCCATGTATCAGAGGTCGCCAGCGTAAGGTTCGCTACTGCGTCGCCACTTGGCATATATTTAACTTCAGGGTCCTTCCCCAGATTACCAACTAAAATTACTTTATTTACACCAGCCATAGTTCTCCGCCTTTATTCACTGTCTGATTTTCGATTAATTTTTGACTGCTAACGATAGCAATTTTTCTTCATCAAGGATATGTTTTTTCACTTTTAAGTAAGCCACCTGACCGTTCTCATTTTCATCATCGATCAGCGATGCCTCGACCACACCTTTCACTGCTAACAGCTGTTTGACACTGACATCTTTTACGTTCAACAGATAAGTACTTAATTGTGATGGTTTTTTCATGGTAACGGCCAGAAGCAACCAGAAAGCCAGCGCCACCAGCACGGTGGCATAAACACCTTCATCGCCCCAGTACTGGTGCGCCAGACCGCCGATGGCCCCGCCGGCAAACGCGCCCAGAAACTGGCTGCTGGAATACACGCCCATGGCCGTGCCTTTCTGTGTCGCCGGTGCGGTTTTGGTGATCAGCGATGGCAACGAGGCTTCCAGCAGGTTGATGCCGGTAAAAAAGATGACCAGCGCCAGAACCGTCAGCCACAGCACCGGGGTTTCCATGAACAGCAGCACGGCAACCAGCATGCAGCTGATCGCGCCAATAAAAACCGGCTTCATGGCTTTTTTACGTTCGCCGATGATAATAAACGGCACCATCAGCGCCAGCGATAAAACAAACACCGGCAGGTAGATTTTCCAGTGCTGATGCGAGTCGAATCCCAGCTCATTCTGCAACACCAGAGGGATCACCTGAAACACACACATCAATACAAAATGCAGGATCAGAATGCCAAAATCCAGACGCAGTAATTGCGTGTTTTTCAGCACTGATAATAACGAGCGGGTCTCAACTTCAGCATCACGATGAAAATGGCTGCTGGGTGGATCGGGCACAAAAAAGTACAGAATCGCAATACCGACCAGCGCCAGAATCGCAGTGCCATAAAAGATACCGCTGATGCCGATCAGATCGTTAACGATAGGGCCACTGACCATCGAGATGGCAAACGAGGCACCGATGCTGGCACCGATCAAAGCCATCATTTTGGTGCGATGTTCTTCGCGAGACAGATCCGCCGCCAGCGCCATCAGGGCAGCTGCGATAGCACCGCCACCCTGAATCGCACGACCGATAATCACCCACTCGATGCTCTCGGCGCTGCCCGCAATCAACGAGCCGGCGGCGAAAATAAGCAGGCCAAAAAAGATCACCGGTTTGCGGCCAATGCGGTCGGACAACATGCCAAACGGAATCTGCAGCAGCGCCTGAGTCAGGCCATAAGCACCCAGCGCCAGCCCCATAAGAAACGGTGTCGCGCCGGGCAGATGGTCGGCATAAAGCGCAAACACCGGTAAAATCATGAACAACCCGAGCATGCGGAAGGCATAAATAGTTGCCAGCGAAATGGCGGCGCTGCGCTCCTGCGCGGCCAGATTGTTGGAGACCTGTTGGTTCATCGTGGTATAGACTTTAAAAATATTCCGGCATAGCTATTGCCGAAAAAGCTAAAAGACGGCATTCTATCAGATTGCTTAATACACTCTGATTCTATTTATGGATACCATCCAGATTCGCGGGGCGCGTACCCACAATCTCAAAAACATCGACCTCGATATTCCCCGCGACAAACTGATCGTCATCACCGGCCTGTCCGGTTCCGGCAAATCTTCACTGGCGTTCGACACCATCTTCGCCGAGGGTCAGCGCCGTTACGTGCAGTCACTTTCCACCTATGCCCGGCAGTTTTTGTCGATGATGGAAAAACCCGATGTTGACACCATCGAAGGCCTGTCGCCGGCGATTTCTATCGAGCAGAAAACCACTTCGCACAACCCGCGCTCTACCGTCGGCACCATCACTGAAATCTACGATTACCTGCGCCTGCTGTTCGCCCGCGCCGGCACACCGCGCTGCCCCGAACACGATATCGAGCTGGAAGCACAGACCATCAGCCAGATGGTCGACCAGGTACTCGCCCTGCCCGAAGGCAGCAAGCTGATGCTGCTGGCACCGGTAATCCGCGACCGCAAAGGTGAGCATTTAAATTTGTTCAGCGATTTTAAACAGCAGGGTTTCATCCGCGTGCGCGTCGATGGCACGGTGTACGAACTCGACGACGTACCCGAGATTGATGCCAAAAAGAAACACACCATCGAACTGGTAATCGACCGCTTTAAAGTGCGCGAAGACATCAAAACCCGCCTCGCCGAATCCTTTGAAACCGCCTTGCTGCTGGCCAACGATGTCGCCACCATCGCCTGGATGGATGCCGATGCCGATCAGGAAGACCTGATCTTTTCCGCCAAATTCGCCTGCCCGCACTGCGGCTACAGCCTGCAGGAACTGGAACCACGTTTGTTCTCGTTCAACAACCCGGCTGGTGCCTGTCCGGAATGTGAAGGCCTGGGGCACAATAATTTCTTCGACCCGGAGCGCGTCATCACCGACCACCTGAGTCTGGCCGGCGGTGCGATTCGTGGCTGGGATCGCCGCAACGCCTACTATTTCAGCATTATTCAGTCACTGGCCAAACATTACGGTTTTGATATCGATATTCCTTTCAAGGAACTGCCCGCCAAAACCCGAAAAATTTTACTGTATGGCAGCGGCAATGAAAAGATTACTTTTAATTATCCGGGACACGCAGGCCGCCGCGGCAAACAGCGCACACATAAATTTGAAGGCGTGCTGCACACCATGGAGCGGCGTTACCGCGAAACCGAATCCAATCTGGTGCGTGAGGAACTGGCCAAATTTCTTTCGGTGCAGCCATGCCCGGAATGCCACGGCACACGTTTGAACGAAGCCGCGCGCCATGTTTTTATTCAGGAAAAAACCCTGGCCGAACTCACCGCCATGCCGATTGAAAAATCTTTCGAGTTTTTTGATACGCTGAATCTGAGCGGGCATCGCGGCGAGATTGCGAAAAAAATCAACCGTGAAATTTCGACGCGGCTGCATTTTCTGGTCAATGTCGGACTGGAATATCTGACCCTGGATCGCAGCTCAGACACACTGTCCGGCGGCGAATCACAGCGCATCCGTCTTGCCAGCCAGATCGGTGCCGGCCTGGTAGGGGTAATGTATATTCTCGATGAACCCTCCATCGGCCTGCACCAGCGCGACAATGACCGGCTGATCACCACGCTGAACCACCTGCGCGATATCGGTAACACGGTGATTGTGGTGGAGCACGACGAAGATGCCATCATGAGCGCCGATCATGTTATCGACATCGGCCCCGGCGCGGGGGTACACGGCGGTGAGATCATCGCCTCCGGCACACCGCAGCAGATCATGAAAAACGAACAGTCGCTCACCGGGCAATACCTTGCCGGCAAACGTCAGATAAAAGTACCTGAGAGCCGCACCCCGCACAGCGGCGAAGAATTTCGCATCAGCGGTGCCAGCGGCAATAATCTGAACAATGTTGATCTGACCATTCCGGTCGGCCTGTTCACCTGCGTTACCGGCGTTTCCGGTTCCGGAAAATCGACTTTAATCAACGACACGCTGTACCCGATTCTGGCCAAAGCAATCAACAATAATTCGATGTCCGCCGCACCACACGAATCGTTTGAAGGTGTCGGGAATTTCGATAAAGTAGTCGATATCGACCAGTCACCCATCGGTCGCACGCCGCGTTCCAACCCGGCGACTTATACCGGGCTATTCACGCCGATCCGCGAGCTGTTTGCCGCCACCCAGGAAGCACGTTCGCGTGGTTATAAACCCGGGCGTTTCAGTTTCAATGTTAAAGGCGGGCGCTGTGAAGCCTGTCAGGGTGACGGCGTAATCAAGGTCGAGATGCATTTTCTGCCGGACGTTTATGTCGATTGTGATGTCTGTAAAACCCAGCGTTACAACCGCGAAACGCTGGAGATAAAATACAAGGGCAAGAATATTCATCAGGTGCTGGACATGACCATCGAAGATGCGCTGGTTTTCTTCGATGCCATCCCGGTGCTGAAGCGCAAACTGCAAACACTGATGGATGTCGGCCTCGGTTACATCACCCTGGGGCAGCGCGCCACTACCCTCTCCGGCGGTGAAGCGCAGCGTATTAAACTGTCGAAAGAACTTTCCAAACGCGACACCGGGCAGACCGCCTATATTCTGGACGAGCCCACCACCGGCCTGCATTTTTATGATGTACAGCAATTGCTCGACGTGCTGATCCGCCTGCGTGATCACGGCAACACCATCATCGTCATCGAACACAATCTCGACATTATCAAAATGGCCGACTGGATTATCGATCTGGGCCCCGAAGGCGGTTACAAGGGTGGCAGGATCATCGCCACCGGTACGCCGGAACAGGTCGCCGAAATTCCCGGCTCTTACACCGGCATCTATCTGAAACGTATTCTGGAGCGGGCAGCATAGGGCAACTTGAACTATAGTTGTCTGCTATGTCATTTATTAAAAAACTGCTCGACAAAGCCGACCTGGCAATCCTGTTCAAACCACGGATTGACGACGAAGAAGAAAGGCAGCAAAGCATCGAGCAAATAAACCAGTCACTTGCGACTACCGTCGACTCTGTGCTCGATGACATCAAAACAGAAAAGCTGGGCTTCTACCCACATCCAGAAAACCAGCAGGCGTTAAATGCAGCAGCAGATTCACTCGGTTACATCCGGTACATTATCAAGAATAAAACCGGCCAGCGGCTGGAACTGTCTCAACTGAACCTGGTGTCGTGCAACAGCATCAAGATGACGGAGAATTACAGAAAGCTTAAAGCACAGGTTAATAATATCGGTTACAACATCGAGCTGAAAGAAGTCAATATCAATGCAGACGGAACCGAGGTCTATGAAGACACTGATGAAAACATGAGTCAGTTCAAACGGTATTTCAGCATTATTATTTCTGGCTGGTAAAAGTTGCCAGCCAGAGCTTCACCACGCAATATTTTGAAGACGAAAAAAAACCAGCTTGAAGCTGGTTTTTTTGAATCGAACTAACAGCTAGCCTTACTCAGCATCTTCCGCAATCGCGTCTTCAGGGCGATCAACCAGTTCGATGTAAGCCATCGGCGCTGCGTCGCCTGAACGGAAACCGCATTTCAGGATACGTGTGTAGCCGCCAGGACGGTCTTTGTAACGTGGTGCCAGTTCGTTGAACAGCTTGCCAACCATTTCCTTGTCACGCAGCTTTGCAAAGGCAGAACGGCGATTAGAAACTGAATCTTCTTTTGCCAGCGTAATCAAAGGCTCGGCAACACGACGCAGCTCTTTGGCTTTCGGCAATGTTGTTTTGATGATTTCATGATCGAACAGTGAATTAGCCATGTTGCTAAACATCGCTTTACGATGACTGCTGTTTCTATTTAGCTTGCGGCCGGATTTATGATGACGCATGATTTATAACCTTTATCTCTTTATGCCATGTTATGGCTGTATTAAATTTCTACCGTGACTTCCGCGAATTCTAGATCGCTGCTGCGGCTTCTTCTTTCTCACGAATAGAAGCTGGTGGCCACTTTTCTAGCTGGATACCCAGTGACAAACCGTGTGATGCCAGAACGTCTTTGATCTCTGTTAAAGATTTCTTGCCCAGATTAGGCGTTCTCAACAGCTCAACTTCAGTGCGCTGGATCAGGTCGCCGATGTAGTAGATGTTCTCTGCTTTCAGGCAGTTTGCTGAACGTACAGTCAGTTCAAGCTCATCAACAGGGCGCAGTAAAATTGGATCGATATCCGCTTCTTCTTCCTCAGCCACTTCGTCTTCCATGCTTTGCAGGTTAACGAATGATGAAAGCTGTGCCTGCAGGATAGTCGCTGCGGTGCGAATGGCTTCTTCCGGATCAACTGTACCATTGGTCTGCAGATCGATGATCAGCTTGTCCAGGTTAGTACTTTGCGCAACACGTGCGTTTTCTACGTTGTAGGAAACACGACGGATCGGGCTGAATGATGCATCCAGTTGCAGGCTGCCGATGCTACTTGATTCCGCATCAACTTTACGTGCATTTGAAGGCTGGTAACCACGACCTTTAACCACTTTCATGGTGATATTCAGTACGCCGTCACTGTTCACGTTAGCGATAACGTGGTCAGGGTTAACGATTTCTACGTCGTGACCGGTTTCGATATCACCGGCAGTAACAACACCGGCACCTGATTTACTCAGTGTGATAGTCTGTTCTTCGTTGGCGTGCATGATCAAGGCAACGCCTTTCAGGTTCAGCAGGATTTCCAGTACATCTTCCTGTACACCTTCCAGTGTGCTGTACTCATGTACGACATTTTCGATCTGAACTTCAACGATGGCACTGCCTTCGATAGAAGATAATAAAATTCTACGCAGGGCATTGCCCAGGGTGTGGCCAAAACCACGTTCCAATGGCTCTAATGCAACCTTGGCATGTGTTTCGCTGTAAGACTGTACGTTAATAGTACGCGGTGTAAGAAGCTCATCTGTCGCTGACATGTAATATATACTCCACTACTTAGAATAAAGTTCGACGATTAACTGTTCGTTGATATCGGCTGAAAGATCAGCGCGCTCAGGAACATTTTTGTACACAGCTTCCAGTTTTGAATCGTCCAGACTAATCCAGTCTACAATACCATTTGCTTTTGCCATATTGATCGAATCGGCAATACGTGTCTGTTTTTTTGCTTTTTCACGAACAGTGATAACGTCGTTGGCTTTTACCTGATAAGAAGGAATATTTACCACGACATTGTTAACCATAATTGATTTATGGTTAACCATCTGTCTTGCTTCGGCGCGTGTGCAACCAAAACCCGAGCGATATACTACGTTATCAAGACGACGCTCTAGAAGTTGTAACAGGTTTTCACCTGTTGAACCTTTAAGACGCGCAGCTTCTTTGTAGTAGTTGCGAAATTGTTTTTCCAGTACGCCGTAAATACGACGAACTTTTTGTTTTTCACGTAACTGCAGCGCGTAGTCAGACAGACGTGTACGACGGGCACCATGTTGTCCAGGTACCTGGTCTAATTTACATTTGCTGTCGAGCGGGCGTAAAGATGATTTAAGTTCCAGGTCAACGCCTTCACGACGACTGAGTTTACATTTTGGTCCAATATATTTAGCCATAAAATTCTCTTAATCTTGATACTAAACGCGACGACGCTTAGGTGGACGACAACCGTTATGTGGAATAGGTGTTACATCAGAAATATTCGTGATTTTGAAGCCGATGTTGTTCAAAGAACGAATCGCAGACTCACGGCCAGGGCCAGGGCCACGAACCAGAACTTCAAGGCTTTTCATGCCGTAATCTTTGGCACGTGTACCAGCGCGCTCAGCTGCAATCTGCGCAGCGAATGGTGTGCTCTTGCGAGAACCACGGAAACCAGAACCACCGGATGTTGCCCACGCCAGCGTGTTGCCCTGACGGTCGGTGATGGTAATGATGGTGTTGTTAAATGTTGCATAAACGTGTGCAACACCGTCAACCACGGTACGTTTTATCTTTTTCTTTGCTTCAGGCTTCGCCATGTGAATACTCTTGTCTAGTCCGATCTATTTAGGATGTCGTGCAACTTAGCGTGTAATAGGTCGACGTGGACCTTTACGCGTACGTGCATTTGTTTTTGTGCGCTGGCCACGTAGTGGCAAACCACGACGATGACGGATGCCGCGGTAGCAACCCAGATCCATCAAACGTTTGATACTCATCGAAACTTCACGGCGTAAATCACCTTCAACAGAGTATTTACCAACCTCTGTACGCAGTGCTTCTAACTGTTCTTCAGACAGTTCACCGATTTTTGCATCTTCGGCAATGCCTGTTACTGCGCAAATCTTTTGAGCACGGGTTTGACCGATACCATAGATGTGTCTTAAGCCAATTACCGTGTGCTTATGTTGTGGAATGTTTATACCTGCAATACGAGCCATTTTTGTTACCGTGGTGTTGTTACCATATTTGCGACAAAGCGCGCAATTTTACTAATAATATGAGCCTAAATCAATAGGGTGCATCAACCGCGCCTGATTAACCCTGACGCTGTTTGTGACGAGGATCACTACAGATCACTCGCACGATACCGCTGCGTTTAACAATTTTACAGTTGCGACACATTTTTTTTACAGATGCACGTACTTTCATTTTCTCAACCCTATGTCCTAAATCTTTAAGTCTTTAACCCGGATGGTTACTTTTTATCGCTTGTAGCCGTCAAGATTCGCTTTTTTCATAATGCCTTCATACTGGTGCGACATCAGGTGCGACTGTATCTGCGCCATGAAATCCATCACCACAACAACGATAATCAATAATGACGTACCGCCGAAATAAAATGGAACGTTCCAGTACAAAATCAAAAATTCCGGTAATAAACACACCGCTGTGATGTACAGCGCACCTACAAAGGTCAAACGCGTCATTACCTTGTCTATATATTTTGCTGTCTGCTCACCCGGACGTATGCCAGGAACAAACGCACCGCCGCGCTTCAGGTTATCTGCTGTATCACGTGCGTTAAACTGTAACGCGGTGTAGAAGAAGCAGAAAAATATAATCGCTACGGCGAATAAAATTATGTATATCGGTTGTCCCGGTGATATCTTCGCCGCGATATCTGACAACCATTCCATGCCTTCTGTCTGCCCGGTCCAGCTCGCCATGGTCGCCGGGAACAGAATAATACTTGAGGCAAAAATCGGCGGAATCACACCCGCCATATTCAGTTTTAACGGCAGGTGACTGCTCTGCGCCTGATACAAACGACGACCCTGCTGCTTCTTCGCATAGTTAACCGTAATGCGCCGTTGCCCCCTTTCGATGAACACCACAAAAGCTGTCACCGCAACCGCCAGTACAAACAGGACGATAATTGCCAGAGTATGTAACTCGCCGGTTCTTACCAGCTCCAGAGTGCCGCCAACCGCCGAAGGCAGACCTGCAACAATACCGGCAAAGATGATAATCGAAATACCGTTACCAATGCCACGCTCTGTTACCTGCTCACCCAGCCACATCAAAAACATGGTGCCGGTTACCAGCGTCACTGCCGAGGTAAAGATAAAGCTCATACCCGGGTTCATTACCAGTGGTGCCGCACCAACTGATTGCCCCTGCAAGGCCACCGAAATACCGATGGACTGGAAGGTTGCCAGCACCAGGGTAAAGTAGCGGGTGTACATCGCAATCTTGCGACGACCAGGCTCGCCTTCTTTCTTGATCTGTTCCAGTGACGGCACAGTAACCGCCAGCAGCTGCATAATAATCGATGCCGAAATATAAGGCATGATACCCAGCGCAAACAGTGACATACGACTCAAGGCACCGCCGGAGAACATATTAAATACGCCCAGAATGCTGCCTTTTTGCTGATCGAATAATGTCGACAGCACGGTTGGATCAATGCCCGGTACAGGAATAAACGTCCCTATACGAAAAACGATCAACGCCCCTATAACAAACAATAGACGCTGTTTTAATTCCGAAAAATTAGGGTTACCTGCCATTTATAGTTACCGCTTGGACAGATGTCCTTTACGCAACGTCCTCGATTTTGCCACCAGCTGCTTCAATCGCTTTACGCGCACCCGGTGTGACTTTAATGCCTTTCAGGTTTACCGCTTTTGAAATTTCGCCAGAAGCGATCACTTTTGCTTTTTTGGTCATCGCCGGAACGATGTCAGCCTTGATCAATGCAGCCAGATCGATAACGTCTGCATCAATTTTTGTTAATTCGTACAAACGGACTTCAGCGCTTGACTTAACTGAACGTGAAGCAAAACCAACTTTCGGCAAACGGCGCTGTAAAGGCATTTGACCACCTTCAAAACCAACCTTGGTGAATCCGCCTGAACGTGACTTTTGACCTTTATGGCCTCGACCACAGGTTTTACCCAGGCCAGAACCGATACCACGGCCAACACGCTTTCCGTTTTTCTTGCTACCTGGTGCAGGTTGAAGTGTATTTAATTGCATCATTTTTATGCTTCCTCAACATTAACCATGTAATAAATCTTGTTAATCATGCCACGGTTTTCAGGTGTATCCTGAACGGTGACACAGTGATTTGTACGCAACAAACCCAAACCACGTGCGCAAGCCTTGTGCGACTTCAAACGACCAATCGTGCTTTTTGTTAGTGTTACTTTTAATTCTTTATTAGCCATGAGCCTATATACCTGAATCTTTTAAGGTTTCAATTAACCTAATATTTCTTCAACTTTCTTGCCGCGTTTAGCCGCAACATATTCGGGTGACGACATTGACGACAGACCGTTGATGGTCGCACGAACAACGTTTACCGGATTACGTGTACCGTTAATCTTGGCCAGGACGTTTTTCACGCCAACAGCTTCAAAAACAGCACGCATCGCACCACCGGCAATAATACCGGTACCATCTGAAGCAGGCTGCATGTAAACATTCGCCGCACCATGAATACCAGTGATCGCATGTTGCAGTGTGTCACCTTTCAGAGGCACAGCTTTCATGTTTTTACGTGCTTTATCCATTGCTTTCTGAATAGCCAGCGGTACTTCTTTTGCTTTACCGTAACCAAAACCAATGGTGCCGTTGCCATCACCAACAACTGTCAGTGCTGTAAAACCAAACTGGCGACCGCCTTTAACTACTTTTGCTACACGATTAACAGCAACTAATTTTTCAATGAAATCATCTTTTGCTGAATTATCTTGATGTGCCATGCTTTAACCCTGTGTTTTTAAACTTTATTGCAATCTTAAATGCTTAATATATGTACTAGCCGTTCCAGAAAATTCTAGAATTCAAGGCCACCTTCACGTGCTGCATCAGCCAGTGCTTTTACACGACCGTGATAGCGAAAACCTGAACGATCAAAAGCAACGCTTGTAATACCGGCAGATTTTGTTTTTTCAGCAATGGCTTTACCAACCAGTGCCGCTGCATCAGCATTACCTGTGTATTTTGCATCGCCTGCAACATCTTTCTGTACGGTAGATGCCGCGGCAATTACCTTGCTGCCATCAGGAGTCACAACCTGCGCATAGATATGGCGAGGTGTGCGGTGAATGGTTAAACGGTGTGCGCCCAGTTCACTGATTTTTGCCCGTGTTCTTTTTGCACGGCGCATTCTGCTTGCTTTTTTAGATATCATGGTACTAACCCAGGCTACTACGGCCCATAATCTTTTATGTTCTGTTATTTCTTCTTGGCTTCTTTACGAATCACGCGTTCGTCAGAATATCTCACACCCTTGCCTTTGTAAGGCTCTGGCGGACGATAAGCTCTGATTTCTGCACATACCTGACCGACTTTCTGCTTGTCAGCGCCTTTCACGTTGATCTCGGTCTGGCTTGGTGTTTCGATTGTAATGCCTTCTGGTATTGCATATTTAACCGGGTGCGAGAAGCCTAATGACAGGTCAAGTACGTTGCCCTGCATCTGCGCTCTGTAACCCACGCCGATCAGTTGCAGCTGTTTGGTGAAACCTTCAGTAACACCGACAACCATGTTATTAACTAATGAGCGCATTGTGCCGGTCATAGCCATGGTGCTTTTTGAGTCGTCATTGGGCGTAAACAGAAGAACATTATCGTCCTGTTTTACACTGACGGTTTCGTGCAGTTCCATAGACAGGTTTCCCTGCTTACCTTTTGCTGTAATTGTCTGACCGCTGATGTTGATTTCTACACCAGATACCAGTTCAACCGGTTTTTTAGCAATACGTGACATTGTTCTACTCTATAATTCGTTTATCTGTTTCTATTGTTTCAGGCTTCTTCGACAATCTGTTAGTAGACAGTACAAAGAATCTCGCCGCCACGACCAGAAGCGCGTGCTTCACGATCACTCATCACACCTGCTGAGGTAGAGACGATAGCAACACCCAAACCGTTCAGAATCTTCGGTAATTCGTGCTTGTTTTTGTAAATGCGCAAACCCGGACGACTAACACGTTTTATCTCGTCAATAACCGGACGACCTTCGTAGTACTTCAAAGTGATCGTCAGGGTAGGCTTGGTAGCGCCATCACTGGAAAAACCAGCGATAAAACCTTCGTCCTGTAAAACTTTCGCAATCGCATTTTTCAGTTTGGACGATGGCATAGTGACATCGACTTTTGATGCGGCTTGCGCGTTACGAACGCGTGTCAGCATATCTGCTATAGGATCTGTCATCATAATGAAATACCTCTACCAACTGGCCTTAACCAGACCAGGAATGTCGCCACGCATAGCGGCTTCACGTAATTTGTTTCTGCATAAACCGAATTTACGGAATACGCCGTGTGGACGGCCAGTGATACGACAACGGTTACGACCACGTGAACGGCTAGAATCTCTTGGCAATGTCTGTAACTGACGCTGCGCTTCCATCTTTTCCTCAAAACTTGCATTTTGATCAAGCAGCACCGCTTTGTAAGTTGCACGTTTTTCAACGTATTTCTTTACCAGGCGAGTACGCTTGTGCTCGCGTGCAATCATTGATTTCTTAGCCATATGTTATTTACTGCCCTGCTTGTTTTCACCTTTGAAAGGGAAATTAAATTCTTTTAACAATGCCAGACCGCTTTCGTTGTCACGTGCAGTTGTTGTGATACAGATATCCATACCACGGATGACATCAATTTTTTCGTATTCGATTTCAGGAAAGATAATCTGTTCCTTAATACCCATGTTGAAATTACCGCGACCGTCAAACGATTTCGGATTCAGGCCACGGAAGTCACGTTCACGAGGAATCGAGATACTGATCAGACGATCAAGAAACTCGTACATCTGCTCGCGACGTAAAGTTACTTTACAGCCAATCGGGTAGCCATCGCGTACTTTGAAAGAAGCGACTGATTTACGCGCCAGTGTTGTCACTGGTTTCTGACCGGTGATTTTTTCCATATCGCCTAAAGCATTTTCCAATACTTTTTTGTCGCCGATAGCTTCACCCAAACCCATGTTTAAAGTGATCTTGGTAATACGCGGCACGTCCATAACATTTTTATATGCGCCTGTCGCCATCAAATTCTTGACGATAGTATTACGGTAATATTCTTGTAATCTTGACATGACTCTTATACCTTAAGCGTCTACGACTTCGTCGTTAGACTTGAAGTAACGAACTTTACGGCCGTCTTCCAGCGTTTTAAAACCAACTCGATCACCTTTATTTGTCATCGGGTTAAACAGCATCACGTTAGAAATGGCCAGAGGCATTTCCTTCTCTATGATTCCACCTTCAACACCCGCCATCGGATTTGCTTTAGCGTGTTTCTTAACCATGTTCACCGTTTCGACCAGGACTTTGTCTTCAGCAACTGACAACACAGTTCCCTGACGACCTTTATCTTTACCTGCGACAACGATGACCTGATCACCTTTTTTAATACGTTTCATTATTCAGTGCCTTTATAATACTTCAGGTGCCAGCGATACGATCTTCATGAACTTTTCGTTACGTAGTTCACGTGTTACCGGGCCAAAAATACGTGTGCCAATTGGCTGCAGGTTGGCGTTCAGAATAACCGCAGCGTTTGAATCGAAACGTATAGATGAACCATCAGAGCGACGTACGCCTTTTTTGGTACGTACGACAACAGCGTTGTACACTTCACCTTTTTTAACTTTGCCGCGCGGGATTGCATCTTTAATACTGACTTTGATGACATCACCAACACGTGCATAACGACGGTGCGAACCACCCAACACTTTAATGCACATCATGCTGCGTGCACCGCTGTTGTCAGCCGAATTCAAAATAGTTTGCATCTGTATCATGGTTTATACCTAAACTTGCGTCTAAAGATTAATATCAGTAATTACTGCTTATTAAAGCTCAGGCGCTTTTTCAACAATTTTTACAAGTTTCCAGGACTTGGTCTTGGACATTGGACGACATTCCTCAATCAGAATGGTGTCGCCTTTATTACATTCGTTCGCCTCATCATGTAGACGGATCTTTGTTGAACGTTTGATAAACTTTCCGTAAATCGGATGTTTGATACGACGCTCGATCATGATGGTTGCAGATTTATCACCCGCATTGCTTGTAACCACACCCTGCAAGGTACGCTTCGCTGCTGTATTGCTTTCAGCTGCTGTCTCAACATTGGTCATTATGAATTACCCTTCTCTGTCAGCACAGTCTTGATGCGCGCGATATCGTGACGCACTGTACTGAAACGATGAATTTTTGGTGTATTACCTGAACCCATTTGCATGCGCAGATTAAACTGCTCACGACGCAGGTTTAACAATTCAGTGTTTAAGTCTTTTTCAGACATATTTCTATATTCTTTAGCAGAAGCCATTACATCACCGCACGAATAACAAAAGTGGTTTTAATAGGCAGCTTGTTTGCTGCAAGGCGGAAAGCTTCACGCGCCAGCTCTTCTGACACACCTTCCATCTCATATAAAACGGTACCTGGTTGTACTTTTGAGCACCAGTAATCAACGTTACCCTTTCCTTTACCCATACGAACTTCAAGTGGTTTGCTTGAAATTGGCACATCAGGAAAAATACGAATCCAGATTTTACCGTTACGTTTTACTTTACGTGTCATGGCACGACGAGCCGCTTCGATCTGGCGAGCAGACACACGACCACGTTCTGTTGCTTTCAGACCATACTCACCAAAACTGATCTTATTGCCATTTTGAGCAAGACCACGGTTCTTGCCTTTGAACATTTTGCGAAATTTTGTACGCTTAGGTTGTAACACGTTTTTTATCCTCTCTTATGTCGATGGTTCGGACTACTTGCCCGCACCAGCGCCAGCGCCTGACCCGGCAGCTTTATGGCCAGCGTCTTTAGTATCAGTTTCTTTATACAGGTCAAATATCTCGCCTTTGTAAATCCAGACTTTGATACCTAAAATACCGTATGTTGTTAGTGCTTCATGCGTACCGTAATCGATGTCAGCACGCAGAGTATGCAGAGGTACACGACCTTCGTGATACATTTCGCTACGTGCGATCTCGGCACCGTTCAAACGACCGCCGATTTTGATTTTGATACCCTGTGCGCCCATGCGCATAGTGTTCTGAATGGCACGTTTCATCGCACGGCGGAACATGACACGACGTTCCAGCTGTTGCGAGATGCTTTCAGCAACCAGTTTCGCATCCAGTTCAGGCTTGCGAATTTCTTCGATGTTTACTTTTACAGAGTTAACATGCAGGCCAATAATCCTGGCAACATCACGACGCAGAATTTCGATATCTGCACCTTTCTTGCCAATAACCACACCAGGACGAGCCGTGTGGATGGTGATGTTTGCCGAACCGGTAGGGCGTTCGATCTGTATGCGGCTGACGTTCGCGTTGGCCAGTTTCTTACGCAAATACTCACGTACCTGGATGTCTGCATTCAACAAATCGGGGAAATCTTTTGTTGATGCATACCATTTTGCATTCCAATCCGCTGAAATACCTAAACGAATACCTACTGGATGTACTTTTTGACCCATCTTTAATCTCTCTTTATGCGCTGTATTAAGCGTCAGCCTAATCGTCAGCTACACAAACCGTAATATGGCTTGTACGTTTTAGAATTCTGTTAGCACGGCCTTTAGCACGTGGCTGAATACGTTTCATTGTTGGGCCTTCGTCGACAAATACTTTTGCAACGTGAAGCTCGTCAATGTCAGCACCTTCGTTATGCTCTGCATTCGCGATTGCAGATTCCAGCACCTTTTTCATTAAGTCTGATGATTTAGTAACACCAAAATTTAATGCATCTAAAGCTTTATCAACAGGCAGGCCGCGAATCTGATCGGCGATCAAACGACATTTCTGAGGAGAAATTCGTGCGTATCGATGTTTTGCAATTACTTCCACAATGAATACCTTTTATTTCGCTTTCTTGTTGGCAACGTGACCTTTATAAGTACGGGTCAATGCAAACTCACCCAGCTTATGGCCAACCATGTTTTCGTTAACTAAAACCGGCACATGCTGTCTGCCGTTATGTACTGCAATGGTCAAACCAACCATTTCAGGAAAAATTGTTGAACGACGCGACCAGGTTTTAATTGGCTTGCGATCATTCGCTTCAACCGCTTTGTTCACTTTAACGAGCAGATGATGATCGATAAATGGACCTTTTTTTAATGAACGTGGCACTTAACTGTCCTCAATTATTTCGCTTGATTATTTATTACGGCGACGGACAATCATGTTGTCTGTGCGTTTATTACTACGTGTTCTGTAACCTTTCGTAGGCATACCCCATGGCGACACAGGATGACGACCACCAGAGGTACGACCTTCACCACCACCATGCGGGTGATCAACCGGGTTCATAACAACACCACGGACGGTCGGACGAACACCGCGCCAGCGAGTTGCACCCGCCTTACCCAGTGAACGCAGAGAATGCTCTGAGTTACCGACTTCGCCAAGCGTCGCACGACAGTCGGTATGGATCTTGCGCATCTCACCTGAACGTAAACGCAAGGTTGCATACATACCTTCACGAGCCAGCAGCTGCGCCGTAGTACCGGCGCTACGTGCGATTTGCGCACCTTTACCTGGTTTCATCTCGATGCAGTGAATCTGCGAACCAACCGGGATGTTAGCGATTGGCAGCGTGTTACCTGCGCGAATCGGCGCATCAGCACCTGATTGCAGCACGTCACCGGCTTTCACGCCTTTCGGTGCAATGATGTAGCTCTTCACGCCGTCTTTATAAACCAGCAACGCGATATTTGCAGTGCGGTTTGGATCGTATTCGATGCGCTCTACACGAGCAGGAATACCATCTTTGTTACGTTTGAAATCGATGATACGGTAACGCTGCTTGTGACCGCCACCGATGTGACGAACACTGATGCGACCTGCATTATTACGACCACCTGACTTATTCTTACTCTCAGTCAGTGAACGCTCAGGCGCACCTTTGTGCAATTCTTTATTAACAACCTTAACGACAAAACGACGTCCAGGTGAAGTTGGTTTTGTTTTTACTATAGCCATGACTAACCCGATTTATCCCGTATTGCCCTAGTTCGCACCAGCGAAATCAATATCATTATCTGGCATCAGGGTAACGTAAGCCTTACGCAGGTCAGAACGTTTACCAATGCGACCGCCAAAACGTTTCGCTTTGCCTTTGATGTTTAAAATACGTACTTTTTCTACTTTCACTTTAAACATGCCTTCAACAGCCTGCTTAACTTCAGACTTGGTAGCTGTAGAAAGAACTTTAAATACGTGCTGATTCTGATCATCTGCTAACAACGCGGCCTTCTCAGACACGTGTGGAGAAACTAAAATCTGGTGCATACGTTCCTGATTCATTATTTACTCTCCGCAGCTTTATCTTCAAAACTTTCTTCAATGGCACGAACCGCACCAACAGTTACAACAACATGATCGTAACGCAGCAGGTTGACCGGATTCATACCGGCAACATCACACACTTCTACATGAGGCAGGTTACGCGCAGACAGATACAAACTTTCGTCACCGGTCTCGGTAACGATCAGTGTTTTGCTCACACCCAGATCAGCCAGCTTTGCCGCCATCTGTTTGGTCTTTGGCGCGTCAACAGTAATATCTTCAACCACAATTAAACGCTGCTGGCGATTCAGCTCGGAAAGCATAGAACGCATACCCGCTCTATACATTTTTTTGTTCAGTTTTTGCGTGTAATCACGAGGCTGGGCAGCAAAGGTAGTACCACCGCTGCGCCATAAAGGACTACGACTGGTACCAGCACGTGCACGACCACTACCTTTCTGATTCCATGGCTTGGCACCGCCGCCTCTTACAGCAGAACGATTCTTCTGTGCAACTGTACCGGCACGACCAGCTGCCATATAAGCAGTCACCAGCTGATGAATCAGGCTTTCTTTGTATTCAAGACCAAACACTGCATCTGATACAGTGATTGTTTCTTTACTATTATGTAATTGCAGATCCACGATATTATCTCTTATCTAATCTTTATAAACTTCTAACTATAATTGCCAGTTAGGATTTTTTGGCCAGCCTTATTTAGACTTGACAGCCGCTTTAATGACTACGTCGCCGCCTTTTGAGCCAGGAATTGAACCCTTGACCAGCAACAAACCACGTTCAGCGTCAACACGAACCAACTCAAGCGACTGGATTGTGCGCTGCACATTACCCATGTGACCCGACATTTTTTTACCTTTAATAACGCGGCCAGGTGTCTGACACATACCAATCGAACCGTTTGAACGGTGAGAGATCGAGTTACCGTGTGTCGCATCCTGCATGGTGAAGTTGTGGCGCTTGATACCGCCCTGAAAGCCCTTACCAATCGTAACGCCGGTCACATCAACTTTCTGACCCGCTTCAAACATCTCAAGAGACAGTTCACCGCCAACAGCCAGCTCAGCCGCCTCATCACCTTCGACGCGAAATTCCCACAGACCACGACCCGCTTCAACGCCTGCTTTTGCAAAGTGACCCGCCATTGGCTTGGTAACGCGAGAAGCTTTCTTCGAACCAGTTGTTATCTGAATTGCCTGATAACCGTCTGTCTCGTCAGTTTTAATCTGGGTAATGCGGTTAGCTGCCACTTCAATCACACTAACAGGAATGGAGCGCCCATCCTCAGTGAATATGCGCGTCATGCCCGCTTTTCTACCAACTACACCAATAGTCATATCTGTGCCTATACCAAAAACTGCTAATTAGGATTTCTTCACCGCTGCAAATTTCTCAGGGTGAAAGAAATCGTATAACCGTGATCTAACGAATCAGGGCTTATGAATTAAATTTTTATACCGAACTTTTATATGCAAACTATTATGTTCGCGGTTTTCGCAGTATCCCTAATGCTTCAGGACTTACGATAATCAGGTACTTTGCGCCGTAACTTTAAATAACAAACCAGCTGTAAGCGGCTCTGCTATTAGCCAGGCAGCAAAGCCGGCTATTATAAAGACTTTTATTTGTAAATAAAAGCGCGAAACTGAATATTCTTTAAAATAACTTATAACCGCTCAGATCGATTCTGAAATACGCCAGATCAAGGCAAAAAAGCGAGCTTACAAACGTAAGCGAGCATTTTTTAACGCCGGGCCCGACGCACCCCAGAGGCGAACTACGCAGTTACGATTAATTCAGTTTGATCTGAACGTCCACACCGGCAGACAGGTCAAGCTTCATCAAAGCATCCACTGTTTTGTCTGTTGGATCAATAATATCCAGCATGCGCTTGTGTGTGCGAATTTCGTACTGGTCACGCGCATCCTTGTTGACGTGCGGTGAAATCAGAATCGTAAAACGTTCCTTTTTCGTTGGCAGCGGGATAGGACCCTTTACGTGCGCACCGGTACGTTTAGCTGTTTCAACAATCTCACTGGCTGATTTATCAATCAGGTGATGGTCAAATGCCTTTAAACGAATTCTTATATGTTGATTAGCCATGCTGTCTATTACTCGTTATCAATTATTCAATAATTTTAGAAACCACACCCGCACCTACAGTACGGCCACCTTCACGGATGGCGAAGCGTAAGCCTTCTTCCATCGCAATCGGGTTGATCAGGGTTACTAC
>WFOC01000001.1 GCA_015488295.1 Gammaproteobacteria bacterium | reverse complement strand
GGTTCGAAACCATCGATCACTTCTTTGGGGATTTCGCGTTTGATCAGTTTCTCGATATCCTTGAGCAGTTTCAACTCATCGACACAGACCAGTGACATGGCTTCGCCTTCGTTGCCAGCGCGACCGGTACGACCGATGCGATGTACATAATCTTCCGGCACGTTGGGCAATTCAAAATTAACCACGTGTGGCAGCTGGTCGATGTCGATGCCGCGAGCGGCGATGTCGGTAGCGACCAGTACGCGGATAGTGCCGGCTTTAAAATCAGCCAGTGCCCGGGTGCGTGCGCCCTGACTTTTGTTGCCGTGGATGGCGGCGGCAGTGATGCCGTCTTTGTTGAGCTGTTCAGCCAGCCGGTTGGCGCCGTGTTTGGTGCGGTTAAACACCAGCACCTGCTGCCAGTTGTTGCTGCCGATGAGGAATGACAGCAGTTCGCGTTTGCGTGTTTTATCAACCGGGTGCACCACCTGGCTGACCGTTTCGGTGGCGGTGTTTCGTCGTGCGACTTCGACCAGTGCGGGTGACTTCATCAGGCCGTTGGCCAGTTTTTTGATGTCGTCAGAGAAGGTGGCGGAGAATAACAGTGTCTGTTTTTTCTTCGGCACCAGCGCTAGCACTTTTTTGATGTCGTGAATGAACCCCATATCGAGCATGCGATCTGCTTCATCCAGCACCAGGATGTCGACCTGTGACAGATTAACCGAACGCTGGCCGACGTGGTCGAGCAGGCGACCGGGCGTGGCCACCAGGATGTCGACACCCTTGATCAGCTTCTGCTTTTGCGGGTTGATACTGACACCACCAAAAACCACGGTAGAGCGCAGCGGCAGGTAGCGGCCGTAATCACGCACGCTTTCTGCAACCTGGGCGGCCAGTTCACGAGTGGGGGTTAATACCAGGGCGCGTAATGGGCGACGGCCTTTGTGTGGCTTCTCGGTTTCCATCAGGCGTTGCAACAGGGGCAGGGTAAAACCGGCGGTTTTACCGGTGCCGGTTTGTGCGCCACCCATCAGGTCGCGGCCTTCCAGTACCACCGGAATGGCCTGTTTTTGAATGGGGGTAGGTGTGTCGTAACCTTTTTCGGATACAGCACGGTGTAATTCGGCCATAAGGCCGAGGGAATCAAATGACATCTTAGATGTTCTCCAGGAATCGGCCTACCTGTTACGTGAGTAAAGGTCGGTCAAGGCGGAAACGTAATATAGTGTTTCTGGATTTGTCTTCAAAGTGTTGAAGGAAATCGCTTTAAAAAGGTGCAGACCGAAGTGCACCCGAACTAGGCCGGCTATTATACCTGAACTTTTGTCATAAGTGTGATTAAAGTTGAATATTCTAATATAAGTGAGAGCTGACGAGTGGTGTGGATCTATAAAGTATCAAGGTATTCTTTCTGCCATGCCAGGTATTTTTCATGCACGTATTGCGTGTAGCTTTCCCTGTCGGCAAAATCTTCGGGAGATATTGCATCATGTACATAATAGTTCACCCGCTTGTTATTGCTTTTGAAAATCTGCCAGAGTTTTTTGATCAGCGATTCGTCCGTCCACTCAAAGGTTTCCTGATCGATATATTGCAGAAAGACGGGCAGGATGGGGATGCCTGTTTGCAGTGAAATATCAAACGCGCCGCTTTGAAATTTTTCGTAGATGCGTGAACCTTTGCAGCCACCTTCGGGAAAGATAACAATATTTTTTCCCGCGCGAACGGCTTCAATCAGCGCCTGCTTGGCAGCATGTCGTGAACCGGCATCACTGCGGGCGACGTAGATGGTGCCGGCATAATCGCTGATGCGCCCCAGGATGAGCCAGTCGCGCACGCCGATTTTTGCCAGTGGGTAAATATCAAACAATGCAGGAATACCAAAGTCTTCCAGTGCAGAAGGGTGGTTGGCGATCAGGATGTAGTGCTGCGGCAACGGTTGTTTGTTTTTATGAATCAGATGCAGATCGACATCCAGACCACGCACGAATATTCTGCACCAGAAGCGTGCCAGGCGGTGATAATAGCGTCCGGAAAATGCGCGTGGCAGGTGTGACAGCAGGTACAGGGCAAGGCTCAGTGCGATAAGAAAAAGCCAGATGACGGGTAAGACAAACAGGTTTTTTATCGACTTGAGCATTGGCCAACCCTGGTTTTGTGCTTTAGAAAATGGTCGGGTTAACTTCGTCTTCGACCATCATTTTTTCTTCTGTTGTGAGTCACGCTTTCACCCAGGTGGGTGGTTAGTGGAAAAGTAACATCGGTAATTTTTCGCCAGTCACCACGTCGCGGTGTGAGACTGTCATTTTGTTCCTTGATGGTTTTGCTGTCTTTCATGTCTTTTTGCAGATGCAGCAGGCGTTCCATTTTGGACAGGTCTTTCGGGCTTAAATCCATCGCAGCTTCAATCCAGATATCGACGATGTCGTACAGGGTTTGTCGTGTTATCGGGTGAACGATCTGGCGGATTTTTTTGATTGAGCGAATGGTGTTGTGTGACTGGTTGTGGCTTTTCATGTAATTTTCGGTAGCCTGTTCACCTGCACCGTCTTCGGCCAGCACATCGATGATACCCATGTCATATAATTCGCCGGCAGTATAGGTTTTTCCACTGAGGATGATGCGCTCTGCCAGTGCAGAACCAACCCGGCGGGTGAGCAGGTTGTATGCTCCCATGCCGGGGAACAGGTTGAACAAAATTTCAGGAAAGCCCAGTTGCGAACTGCGTTCAGCGATGATGATGTCGCTGGATAACGCGGTCTCAAAACCGCCGCCCAGTGCCTGTCCCTGTACCAGTGAAACGGTGGTGATAGGCAGGTCAAGATTATTGATGTTGCTGTGCACCAGGTTGATGCATTTATAGGCGTAGTCTTTCAGCCGGGTCCGGTCTTTATGGATGATGCAGTCTTTGAATAGATTCAGGTCACCGCCGAGACTATAGATGCCCGGTATTTTCGATGCCAGAATGAGATGGCGAAATGGCCAGGTGGTATCCGGGTGCTGGGTTCGGTAGGTCGAGGTGAGCTGGTATTGAAGACGTACCACTTCGTCGAGCAGTGTCGCGTTCAGGCAGGGCTGGGGTTCGGGATGCATCCAGCACCAGATAGCGCTGGTATCCGAGTCATAGCGTGTGCTGAACTGGGTATATTCTGTTTGTGCTGGTGACTCCCTGCCTGTGCTTTCTGATGATGCCTTATTCTTTTTTTCGGCAACTACTTCTGTATCAACCGTCATAGTTTTACCTTTTATTATTGTAGAGGGCTGGCTTGGCTTCTGTCTCCAATAATGGCAATTATTCGATAAAACATCAAATTAAATTTTTTTTTAACAATATATTCAATCTGGCTGAATTTTATAAAAAAACCGTAGACTAATGTGGTGCTAATAAGTATTATCGGGGCGTTCTTATTAGTATTTAACGTATTAATTTGTTTGCTGTGTAGGATAGATATATTACGGACACTAATGGAATAGAACAAAGTAATCAATTCTGGATGTTGCTCAGCTTATAGGTTAGTCATTTTATGTAACCATTATTCAGAATAATAATTATGATATTTGAGAAAGTTGCTGAAATCATCGTCAATACAGCACATTGTAATCTTGAAGATGTTCGCCCTGAAGCTGAACTTCAGGCCCTGGGAGTCGATTCTCTCAAAGCAATCACCGTGATATTCGAGCTTGAAGAAGCTTTTGATGTCGAAATTCCTAATGAAGTAATTCCTTCTATTGTTACTGTTAACGATATTCTGGAAAGACTGGATCATCTAAAACCATAAATCTGACTAAGCATGCCTAAAAACGATTACAGCATACTAAAGCCATCTTTTAGATTATTTGGCTTCTGATTCTTTATGTATTCTGTCATACGTCGCCCGTTATATTTCCACTGCTTGCTCCCAGTAGCCTTTTGCCCATAGGTGCTGTCCCAATATTTTTTCTTAAACACTGGAAAACTGATAACAGCTTGTATGAACTTTTTCTTTTCAGAAATTGTACGCTCATGATACGGATATACTCGGTGGAGATTGCGGCTCCTCTATAGTCTAGGGAACTTTAAATGCAATAATTGATGATTAGGTGGTTACTTAGATAAAAGCTGCCTGTTTAGCGATTGAAAATCGTTATCAAGTGAATTTTTTGGAAATAGGCACAGACAAATCATGTCCATTTTTTAGTTCAATCTGTACCGAGCGATAGTGTGACAAAGCTTGTAACACAGATAAAGAGCCTGACAGCACGAGAGATATTTTGACGATATCCATATGTTAAGAAAATACTTTGGGGTGGAGAGTTTTGGAGTGATGGGTATTTTGCTTGCACTGTTGGAAAGCATGGAGATGAAACGATGATATGTGACGGGACAGGGTGGAACGTACCCAAAACTTCGTAGTGACTATCAACTGGCACTGCTCTAAGGAGGGGCGACAAATACCCCGTCCGCTAGCGGCGGGGTTATTTATTGAAAATCTGGAGCAATGGCGTTCATAGTAAAGAAGTTAAAGACAAATTTAAAAAGTATTGTTATGATTATTTACAGGGTAGTTTTTATTGTGAAAGATTCACGGGGAAAACTAATTGAGTTTATTAATATCTATCCAATCCGCCCTGTAGACAATCAAGAACTTTTAGAT